>JAFGTL010000340.1 GCA_016934125.1 Candidatus Hydrogenedentota bacterium | reverse complement strand
GCGGTCTTGCCGCGTCTATCATGGCGGCAAACCACGACGGATCGGAGGGCGGCTCGATGGCACGGGTTTCGCGACGGGGTTTCATGAAGGCAACGGTTGCCGGCGGGTTGGCGGCGCTGCTGGCCCAGGCGGAGCCACGGGCTCATGCGGCAGCGGCGGCAGGGCGACGGCCCAATATCATCCTGGTGTTGGTGGATGACCTGGGCTGGGCAGATCTGGGCTGTTGGGGGAACACCTTCAACGAAACCCCGAACCTGGATCGCCTCGCCCGGGAGGGGGTCCGCTTCACCGACGCGTATTCGGCCGCGCCGGTGTGTTCGCCCACCCGGGCCAGCATCATGACGGGCCAGTACCCGTGGCGGGTGGGCATCACGAACTACCTCCGTGGCGATGACACGAACTACCTGTCGCCCGAAGTCCATTATGCCCTGCCTAAGGCGTTGGGGGACAGCGGGTATGCCACAGGCATCATCGGCAAGTGGCACCTCATGGGCGACTACGCCAAGCGCAAAGGGGATCCGAAACTCCACGGGTTCCAGGAGGCGATCTGCTCCGAATCGAGCTACATCGGCGGCGGCGATTACTTCCATCCCTACAACCACTTGGCCGATGTACCGGCCCGGGAGGAGGGCGAGTTCCTCCCGGATCGGCTCGGCAAGGAGGCCGTCGACTTCATCGAACGCCACGCCGGCGAGCCCTTCTTCCTGGAACTGTCGTTCTACTCGGTGCACACCCGGCTCGACGCGCCCAAGGATCTCGTGGCGAAGTACCAAGCGAAGCCAGAGGCCGATCCCCACACCAACAACCCCATCCTGGGCGCCATGCTCGAACGGGTCGACGCCGCCCTGGGCGGTATCGTGCAAACCATTAGAGATAAAGGGCTTGAAGAGAACACCTGGATCGTCTTCATGTCCGACAACGGCGGCGAACACAACGTGACCTCGAACGCCCCGCTCCGCGGGGCCAAGTCGGAGTTGTACGAGGGCGGGATCCGCGTCCCCATGATCGTCTGGGCGCCCGGCCGGGCCCAGGCGGGCCTCACCTGCGACGTGCCCGTGAACACCGTCGACTTCTATCCCTCGTTTCTCGATGCGGCGAACGTGCCGCTGCCGGAAAGCCGCGTCATGGACGGGGTCAGCTTCCTCCCCTTGCTTCAGGCCGGCGGCGCCATCCCCGACCGGCCCCTCTACTGGCATTACCCCCTCGATAAGCCCCATTTCCTGGGCGGACGGTCTTCCGGCGCGATCCGGGTCGGCGACTACAAGCTCATCCACTTCTACGATACCGGCCAACGGGAACTCTACAACCTGGCCAAGGATCTCGGCGAGTCCCGCAACCTGGCCGGGAGACAGGCCGGCCTGGCCGCCAGCCTCCAACGGCAGCTTTCCGACTGGATCGTTCAGACCCGGAACCCACCGGTGGGCTGACGGACCGTTCAGCGGGTCGGGCAGGCCGTGGGTTTTGCTTCCTGCCTTGTGCCAGGCCCCGGCGGATTTGACAAGGGGTATAGAGATCCGCTAATCTTTCGTACAAGAAACTTTTCTGTACGAAACACGGAGGCCGGGCCTGCCATGTCTGGAACCAGCGTGTCGGATGTCGGGCTTCCCGACCTCCATGAACAAGATATCTTCTTTGAAACAAATGGCTTGCGTATTCTGACCGCCTTGAGACGTATTATCCGCGCGGTCGACATCCATTCCCGCAAGCTCAAGGCCGAGTTCAACGCAACCGGCCCGCAACTGCTCTGCCTCTACTCGCTGGTTCGTGGTGGGCCTGCCACCCTCACCGCTCTGGCCGGCCACGTGAATCTGAGTGTCAGCACCGTCAACGGCATCGTCGACCGGCTCGAAACCAAGGGCTGGGCCAAGCGCAACCGGAGCGTCGAGGATCGCCGGAAGGTGTTTGTCGAGGTGACTGAACAGGGCCGCGAGGTGACTCGAAGGGCGCCTTCGCTGCTCCAGGACCGCCTGTCCGAAAAGGTGCGCGCCCTGACGGAGCTCGAGCAGGTGGCGATCGCTTTGACGCTCGAACGGGTGGTTGAACTAATGGAGGCGGAGCATATCGACGCATCACCCAACCTGCTCTCCAGCAATGAATTAGGAAATGACAAGGGAGGTCCACTGTCATGAACGTCCTCTCCGATTCTCAGCGGCAGATCATTCGTGCCATTGACGAAGAAGCCGCACTGTCCCAATGGCGTGACTGGAAATGGCAGATGCGCCACTGCATCCGCGACCTCGACACCTTCGAGCGTCTGCTCGGGGTGAAACTGAGCGAAAAACAGCGCCGCGATTTCGAGCGGACCATCGAGCGATTCCCCATGTCCGTGACGCCCTACTACCTCTCCCTCATCGACACGGACGACTGGGAGAACGACCCCGTGTTCCGCCAGTCGTTCCCGTCGCCTCGCGAACTCGAGGTCATGAAGTGCGACATGCTCGATCCCCTGTCCGAGGACAAGGACAGCCCGGTGCCGGGGCTCACACACCGGTATCCGGACCGCGTCCTGCTGATTGTGAGCAACATGTGCTCCATGTACTGCCGCCACTGCACCCGCAAACGCCGGGTGGGCGACCGCGACAGTATCCCCGACCGCGCGGAGATTGCCGCCGGGATCGACTACATCCGTAGGACGCCCCGCGTCCGCGACGTGTTGCTGAGCGGGGGCGATCCGTTCCTGCTGTCGGACGGCGAGTTGGACTGGATTCTGTCGGAACTCCGTGCGATTGAACACCTTGAGGTGATCCGGATCGGCACGCGCACGCCCGTCGTCCTTCCCTACCGGATTACGGACGGATTGGTCGATGTGCTCAAGAGACACCATCCGCTGTGGATCAACACCCACTTCAATCATCCGCGGGAACTGACGAGTTCGTCCCGGGAAGCCTTGGCCAAACTGGCCGATGCAGGCATTCCGCTCGGGAATCAGTCGGTGCTGCTGGCGGGGGTGAACGACTGCCCGCGCGTGATGCGCGCGTTGGTGCACAAGCTCGTCTGCAACCGGGTGCGCCCGTATTACCTCTACCAATGCGATCTTTCGGAAGGCCTGTCCCATTTCCGGACGCCCGTTGGCAAGGGAATCGAGATTCTCGAGAGCCTGATCGGCCACACCAGCGGGTTCTGCGTGCCCACCTACGTGATCGACGCACCCGGCGGCGGCGGCAAGATCCCCGTCATGCCCAATTACCTGATTTCGTGGTCGACGAACAAAGTCGTGTTGCGCAACTACGAAGGCGTGATCACCACATACAAGGAGCCCGACTCCTACGAGCCGATCTTCTGCGATCGGGACTGTGAGAACTGCGAACTCCAGTTGGCCTTGGGCGATGCGGATGAAAACAAGGCCCTCGGGATCGAGATGCTCCTCGCCGACCACGACAAGACGATATCGCTGGTGCCCGCGTCGAACGAACGGCACGCCCGGCGATAGCGGGATCACAGGGGCAGCCACATGAACGTGATAGACTACCTCATCTTCGCCCTCTACATGGCCGGTGTGTTGAGCATCGGCGTGTATCACTTCCGGCGGAACAAGGACACCGAGGACTACTACGTCGGGGGGCGGGCCATCAAGGCCCATCACGTCGGGCTTTCGATCGTGGCCACAGACGTCGGCGGCGGCTTCTCGATCGGCTTGGGCGGCGTCGGATTCATGATGGGGCTTGCGGGAAGCTGGCTGCTGTTCACCGGGCT
>JAFGTL010000339.1 GCA_016934125.1 Candidatus Hydrogenedentota bacterium | reverse complement strand
TTTCGCGCCGCATGGCGGCCACGCCGATGGCTGTGGCCGCGATGTGGCTCAGCACCGTCGCCGCGGCCGCGCCCCGGATCCCGAACAGCAGGATCAAGACCGCGTTCAGCACCAGATTCACGCCCAGGGCCACGGCAATGGCGCGGCACGCCAGCCGCGCCCGCCCCATGCCCGCCAGGATCTGCAGGTTCAGGTAGCAGGTGAAATAGAAGACGGCGCCCACCACGAGGATGTTGAAGGCGCCGGGCGCGTCGAACACGTCCCGCCGCCATAGCGTCCCCATCAACACATCCGAGAAGCAGGCCATGAGCACCGCTCCGGGCACCGCGACCACCGCCGCGAGTTCGTAGATCCGGGCGATGCCGTCAGCCAGGAGCGGGATTTCCCGGCGGTGGGAGAGGGTGGTCACCATGGGCATGAAACTGCTGGCCACGGCCAGCAGCAGCCCGTAGATGATCATGATCGTCGGCACCGCCACCTGGTAAGCGGCTACCGCGCCGTAATCGCGCCCGAGCAGCCCGAGCATCACCGTGTCCATGTGCGAGAAGATCAGCACGCCTCCGTACGCAACGCTCAGGTATTTCCCGGATCGGAACACCTCGCGCACCAGATCCGGCCGCCACCGGAACCGCCCCCGCACCACCGGGCCGTGCAACACGGCGATGGCCACCGCCTCCGTCCCGATCGCCGCCGCAGCCCCGGCCACGTAAGCCAGCGCTGCCGCCTCGACCCCGAAGCCCAGCCGGAGGAAAACCACCGCCGAGCCCACACACACCGCCACTCGCGCCAAGTCGGCCAGATTCCGCGCCGCGATGGACTGAAGCCCCAGCAACACGGCCATGCCCGCCTTGAACACCAGCATCAATCCCGCGTGCACCGCCACAAGCCGGATCAGCGGCGCCGCGGCCGGCGTGTCGAAGCACCACGCCGCAATGGGCCCGGCCCCCACCCACGCCGCGGCGATCAACGCCCCGCCCACCACGCCCTGCGGCACAAAAGCCCCCACAACCGCCTGCTTCACCGCCGCGACGTCGCCCTCCTCGCGGAACCGCGTCACAAAGGGCACCACGCCGGGATCGAACCCGAACGACAGCACCGGATGCAGCACGAACGCCACCGACAGGATCAGGTAGAACAGCCCGTAGTCCTCAGCCGGCAGGCTCGCGTAGAGCACGATCCGGAGCACGTAGAAGAGGACTCCGGCCAGGATCGTCCCGCCCACCGTGAGGAGGGTGTGTTCCGCGTACTGCCGGCCGTAGCCCATGATCAGGCGCGCCCCAGGGCGCAGGCCACGGCCTGCTCGAACGCGTCGGCCGCCCGCGCGATCGTGAACGGGCCGATCGACTCGCGCGCCGCCGCGCGCATCGCTTCGAGATCCGTCGCATCGCTCAAATGGCGATCCATGGCCCCGCACAGCGCCCCGGGATCCCGCGCCGGCACCACATAACCGTTCCGGCCTTCCTGGATGAGATCCTCGGACGCCCCCACGGCGTCCGTAGCGAGCACGGGGACACCCGCGGCCAGCGCCTCGTTGACGACGAGGCCCCACACCTCGCTCCGCGACGGCAGCACGAGCAGATCGGCCAGCGCGTAGTACGCCGGCACCTCGGGCCGGGGCACGAACCCCGCGAACACGACGCGCCGGCCAAGGCCCGCCGCCTCCACGAGGCTGCGGTACTCGGCCTCGCCCCGCCCGCTCCCGACGAGCACGAGAGTCACGTCCTCCCGCATACGCGCCAACTCCGCGAACCCGGCCAGCAGATCGCCGACTCCTTTCAACTCCAGGAGATTGCCGCAGTACACGACTACCCGGGCGTCCGGGGCGATGTCGAGGCGTTCGCGGAGCCGGGCCACCTGCGGGCGGGCCGCCTCGCACGCTTCCGCGAACCACCCCGTTTCCACGGTGTTGAACGCCCGGAACGTGCGCTCCGGATCGGCCCCGAGCGACACGAGGTAGTCCTTGGCGCGGGTGCCGTAGGCGAGCCAGGCTGTCGCGCCCCGCACCAGCGCCCGTACCGCGGGTTTGGTCAGGGTTCTCAGCCGCGTCGATTCGCGGGCCGTGCTGCCGCTCCACAGAATGAATGGCGTCCGCGTCAGCCGGGCGTGACAGGCCGTGTAGAAGGTGGCCGGCGTGTCCCACGCGCAGCAGATGATCGCGTCGTGCCGGTGGCGCGCCAGGGCCGCGGCCAGCGTGTAGTTGAGCACAAGGGCGTTGTATCGCGTCAACGGGACCGTCAGGTGCGGCACGTTGCGATAGCGGAACGGGGCGCCGGGGGCGTCGGCCGGCCAGTCCCGCACGTGGCGCACGTTGCCGAGGATCCAGACGTCCAGATCGAAGCGCGTGGCGAGTTCCGCAAACAGGGGCACGCGATACGGCGCCAGAAAGTTGTGCAGCAGCAGCACCCGGGGCTTTGACGGTTCGGCCTCGCTCATGGTGCCGCCATAGTAGGCCGGGGACGGCCCGGATTCAACGGGCCTTGACGCACGCGGGCCGGAACGGGGATACTCACGCCCAAGACGGCACTGGGCAGGCAGCGAATGCTCTTTAACTCCTATCAGTATCTGATCTTCTTTCCCGCGGTTCTCGCGCTTTACTTCCTGGTTCCGTTCCGGTTCCGGTGGGTGCTCTTGCTGGCCGCGAGCTACTACTTCTACATGGCCTGGGAGCCCCTCTACCTCCTCCTCATCCTCGCCTCCACCCTCGTAGACTACGCCGCCGGGCTCCTCATGGGCGCCACCGCCTCGCGCGCCAAACGCCGCGCCTGCCTCATCGCCAGCCTCGTGTGCAACTTCGGCCTCCTCTTCACCTTCAAGTACTTCAACTTCTTCAATGCCAGCGTTCAAGCGGCCTGTACGCAGTTGGGCCT
>JAFGTL010000338.1 GCA_016934125.1 Candidatus Hydrogenedentota bacterium | reverse complement strand
CCCCCGCCGAGGCGGAGGGCCCGCCCCCGCCCGCCCCCGTCAAAGCGCTCGCCGCGCCCGAGAAGACCCCCTTCGAGTTCGCCCACCTCGAGCGGCTCGCCGGGCTGTCCCGCTCCGCCCTCGAGTACACCCTCGCCTACGGCATCCTCAATCCAAACGCCATCGCCGCCAAAGGCCCCGATGACGTGGAACGCTCGATCGTCGTCCGCCGCGATCAGCTCGTCGGCGGCCAGAAAGACACCGAAGTGCTCGCCGTGGCCGATGTGCCCGTGCCCGTCACGGCCCGGCAGGCGCTCCTCCAGGAATGGATGATCAAGGCCGTGCAGGCCCAGTCCGGCGCCGAGGCCGATACCCCCCTCGACTGGACGCAGCTCCAGGACGCCGCCCTCGCCATGGCCAAGCTCGACGTCGCGGCCACCCTCGTGTTCGACGAGCCCGGCACTGAAGGCGCCAAAGAGGCCGCCCGCAATGAGGTGCCGCCCGTCATGCGCACCATCCAGCGCGACGCCCGCATCCAGGAAGGCGGCATGCCCTGGACGGAACAGACCATCTCGGACTACACCGCTTACCAGGCGTGGCGCCAGGCCGCCCAGGCCCCCGTCACCGGGCTCGTGAGCACGCTTTCCGCCCACATGGTGCTCGTCGCCCTGATCCTCGCGTGCCTCGTCAAGTCGCTCCCCTTGCTCATCGGCGATCAATCCGGCGAGACACGCGACCTCACGCTCGTGCTCCTCATCATGTGCGTCACGATCCTCCTCGGGCGCGTGGCCCTCTATTTCGATCCCTCGGGCCTGCTCGTGCCCGCGGCCGCTGGCGCCATCCTCCTCGCCATCCTCACCAACGCCCGGCTCGCTGCCTGGGCCAGCCTGCTGACCGCCGTCCTCCTCTCGATCCAATTCGGCTACAACTGGGCTCTGCTCGTCGTTTATTCGGCCATGGCCTTTGCCGGCGTGCTCAGCATTTTCGTCGTCCGCCGCCGCAACGATATGGCCAGCGCCGCCATCAAGGCCACCCTCGTCGGCGTGCTCGCCGTCGTGGCCATCACCCTGGCCACCGGCTCCCTGTTCAGCGAGCGCACCTTCCACCAGGTGCTCTTTGTCGGCGTCAACGGGATCATCTGCCTGCTCGCCGTGCCCGCGCTGCTCTCGCCCCTCGAACGCCTCTTCGCCATCACCACCGACATCCAGTTGCTCGAATACTCCGATCTCAACAACGAGGTGCTCAGCCGCCTCGCCATCGAGGTGCCGGCCACCTATGCCCACAGCCTCATGCTCGGCCAGCTCGCCGAAGCGGCCGCGGTCAGCATCGGCGCCAACGGGCTGCTCGCCCGCGTCTGCGCTTACTACCACGACATCGGCAAGCTCCGCCGGCCCGAGTATTTCACCGAGAACCAAACCGGCGCCAACGTCCACGACGGCCTGTCGCCGCGCCTCAGCGCGCGCGCCATCGCCTCGCACGTGGCCGAGGGCGCCGAGATGGCCCGCGAATTCCATCTCCCGAAACCCATGATCGACGCCATCTACGAACACCACGGCACCTGCCTGATCAGCTTCTTCTATCAGGACGCCCTCGCCCAACAGAAACACGGCGATGTCCGCGAGGCCGACTTCCGCTACGCCGGGCCCAAGCCCCAATCCCGCGAGACCGCCATCCTCATGATCTGCGACGCCGTCGAGTCCGGCGTCCGATCCATCAAGAACCCCAACGAGGAGCGCATCCGCGAGCTTGTCGACAAGATCGTCTCGAGCCGGGCCGCCGACCGCCAGTTCGACGAGTCCGACCTCACCCTCAAGGATCTCGATACTATCAAGGAGGTGGTCACCCGGCGCATGCTCACCTCGCTCCACGGCCGCGTCGCCTATCCCGACGAGTTCCCCCGCAACGAGGCCGACAACGTCATCCCCATGTCGGGAGGCTCCGAAGCGTGAACGTCCACCTCGCCATGCGCAATGACTCGGATATCAAACGCCTGTGCCGGGCCGATGCCCTCGCCCGCCTCGCCGAACGCGTCTACGCCGGCGAAGGGCTCCGCGCCCAGGTGGAACTCAGCCTGCTGTTCTGCGATAACGCCTTCATCCAGAACCTCAACCGCACCTACCGCGGCAAGGACGCGCCCACCGACGTGCTCTCCTTCTGGCAAGGCGCCCCGAACCGCCACATCCCCCACGTCCTCGGGGATATCGTCATCTCACTCGAAACCGTGGCCGAACGGTGCCGCGGCGATCGCCCCGCCATGCGCGGCGAAGTCCGCCTCCTCTTCTGCCACGGCCTGCTCCATCTGCTCGGATATACCCACGCCACCGCGCGCGACCGCGAGCGAATGGCGGAGAAACAGGCCCACTACCTCGCCCTCCGCCCCGAATTGTCCTGGCCGGATCGGCCGGCCACGCCGGCTCGTCCGGCGCCGCCGGATGGCCCGGCGCGTTCTCGCACGCGGCGCGAGCGAACAGGAGGAACCTGACGCCTTGGACGATGACACTGGTCCGCAACGGACATCCCGGTGGACGACGACCCTTGCCCTCGTGGGCCTGGTGGCATTGTTCGCGGCACTCGCAGGCGTTCCCGGCGCCGGCCATCCGGTGACCGCCGAGGCGCTGACCGCCCATGCCGCGTCCGGCGGCGCGGCCCGCACCCCTACGCCCATTCCCTGGACGGATCTGCTGCCCCCCGGCGTCCTCGTCATCGTGGCCGTGCTCCTGGCCATGTCCGCCTTCTTCTCCGGCTCCGAGACCGCCTTCTTCTCCATTCACCGGTTCCGGCTCCGCAGCCTGCGCGAGGGCCCGTCGCTCACCGGCCACGTGGTCGCTTCGCTCATGGATCGGCCCTCGCAGTTCCTCACCACGATCCTCCTCGGCAACATGATCGTGAACGTCCTGATCGGCGTGCTTCTCGCGGCGCGCGTCGAAGACGTGTTCGAGCGCTCCTTCCTGCTGCCCGGGCCCGCCGCGTATCTCCTCGCCGTGGCCAGTTGCACGGCGGTGCTCGTCCTGTTCGGCGAGATCGCCCCCAAGGTGTTCGCCGTGCACGCCGGCGAGTCCTTTGCCCGCCTCGCCTGCCTCCCCCTCGTCGCCATCAGCCGCATCCTCGCCCCCATCCGCGACAGCCTCCTCCGCTGCACCGACGCCCTGTTCGCCGTCACCCGATTCAACGAACTCCGCGCCGCGCCCTTCATCACCGACGACGAACTCATCGCCGCCCTGTCCGACGGCGAAGCCCACGGCGCCATCGAGGAAGACGAGCGC
The DNA here is from genome assembly GCA_016934125.1 of Candidatus Hydrogenedentota bacterium. GTDB lineage: Bacteria > Hydrogenedentota > Hydrogenedentia > Hydrogenedentales > SLHB01 > JAFGTL01. Next base: position 2,787 of record JAFGTL010000338.1, on the reverse strand, counting down.
CAGATGATCCAGGGCATTCTGGAATTCAGCGATGCCGTGCTCCGCGAGATCCTCGTGCCCCGGCCCGACGTGATCGCCGTGCCCGAAGACGCCACCGTCGGCGACGCGCTCGTCCTGCTCCGCGAGCACGAATACTCGCGCATGCCCGTCTACCGCGAAGATCTCGACCACGTCATCGGCCTGCTCGTGGCCAAAGACCTCCTCCCCCACTTTGCCTCGGGCGACCTCGACGCCCCGGTCGCGCCCCTCATCCGGCCGGCCCACTTCGTGCCCGAGACCATGACCGTCCAGCAATTCGTCAACGACGCCCAGCGCCACCGCGCCCACCTTGCCGTCGTCGTCGACGAATACGGCGGCACCGCCGGCATCGTCACCCTCGAAAACGCCATCGAACAAGTCGTCGGCGATATCCTCGACGAAGACGAGCACCCCCACGCCGGCTATCAGCAACTCGAGCCCGGCGTCTACCGCATCGAAGGCGGCCTCTCCCTCGACGAACTCAACGAGCTCATCGGCTCCGCCCTCGAAGACGACGAACACGAAACCGTCGCCGGCTTTCTCATGAACCAGATCGACAAAGTCCCCGAGCCCGGCGACCAAGTGGACTTCGCCGGCATCCGCTTCATTGTCGAGGCCTGCGACGGCCGCCGCGTCTCGTCGCTCCGCATCCAGATCCTGCCCCCGTCCGCGCCGTGGGGGGCCGGATCATGAGCGCCGTCCTCATCGCACTCGCCGTCTTCTTCTGCGCCGTCCTCGTCCAGGCCCTGTTCGCCGGCTACGAAACCGGCTTCGTCTCGACCAATCCCATCCGCATCCGATTCATGGCCGAGGAGGAACACATCCCCCGCGCCTCCCGCCTCATGGCCTACATCGGCCGGCCGGACCGCATGCTCATCGTGCTCCTCATCGGCACCAATGTCGCCACCGTCGTCGGCACCATCGCCATTAGCCGGGGCGCCACGATCCTCTCCGAGGCCGCCGGCATCTCGCGCCACGTCAACGACCTCCTCGTCACCCTCGTGGCCACGCCCGTGTTCCTCGTGTTCGCCGAGATCATCCCGAAGAGCGTGTTCCGCACCCACCCGAACCGGCTCTCCCTCGCGCTGCTCCCCGTGATCCACGCCGTCTACACAATACTCACGCCCTTGGCCGCGCCCATCGCCGCCGTCATCCGCTTCCTGTTCCGCACCGGCTCCGGCCAGCGCCACTACCTCAGCCCCCTCATGACCACCCGCGACGACGTCCGCGTCCTCGTCGACGAGAGCGCCGACCACGGCACCATCGAGCCCCAAGAACAGCGCATGATCCATCGCGTCATCAACCTGCAGAGCAAACAGGCCAAGGAGATCATGGTGCCCCGCATCGATATCCAAGCCCTCCCCGATACCGCCACCCGCGAGGAACTCCTCGCCCTCTTCCGCGATACCGGCCGCACCCGCATCCCCATCTACGCCGACACCATCGATACCGTCATCGGCGTCATCAACGCCCACGACGTCCTCCTCGATGCCGACCCCGGCCAGCAGGACATCACCCGCTTCGTCCGCGAGGTGCTCCACGTGCCCGACACCGTCAAAGTCGACGATCTGTTCGAGCAACTCAAGAAAACCAAACAGCACATGGCCATGGTTACCGATGAATACGGTGGAACCGACGGGTTGATAACCATCGAGGATATTCTCGAAGAGATCTTCGGCGAGATTCAGGACGAACACGACCGCGAGGAGAGCCCGATTACCCAGGCCGGGCCCGACGCCTACGTCATCGACGCCCGCATGCCGCTCGAAGACATGGCCCAGTCCATCGGCATCCCCCTCCGCGACCACGAGATCGAAACCGTCGGCGGCTGGCTCATGCACGTCGCCGGCCGCATCCCCGCCCAAGGCGAAGTCATCCTCCACGACGGACTCCGCATGACTGTCCTCGACGGCGGGCCCAACTACGTCGCCAAGATCCGCCTCGACGTGCTCCCCGAGGCCCGGCACGGGGAGGGCGCCCATGACTAACGCGCCCCGGAACCCCGAAGAACACGCCGCGCCCGCCCGGAACCGGGGCCCGCTACGCGCCCTGTTCGGCTTCGTTCACCGAATCTGGAGCCCCATCTGGCGTACCCTCGTCGCCGGGCTCCTCGTCTGGATCCCCCTCATCATCACCGTGTGGCTGTCGTGGTTCTTCATCAGCAAGTTCGTGTTCGGCGTCGAACGCATCATTAAAGACCTGTTCGTCTTCCTCAACGAGCGGGCCGGCGACATCGAGGCCCTCGCCTTCCTCCAGCACGTCAACTACCCCTTCGGCCTCGGCATCGTCGCCGTGACCGCCCTGTTCCTCGGCACCGGCGTGCTCACCCGCCACATCATCGGCCGCAAGATCATCGCCCTCGGCGAAAAGATCGTCAAAGTCGTCCCGCTCGTCAACCGCGTCTACTCCGCCGTCCAACAGATCCGCGACGTGTTCATCGGCCGCAAAGGCACCGTGTTCCAGAAGGTCGTCCTCGTCGAATATCCCCGGCCCGGCATGACGGCCGTCGCCTTCGTCACCGCCGGCGAGCAGGGCGTCGTTCAGGAAGCCACCGGACAGGATCTCGTCGCCGTGTTCGTCCCCACCACCCCCAACCCCACCTCCGGCTACCTCGTCTACCTCGCCCCAAACGAGATCCAGGAGATCGATATCTCCGTCGAGGAAGCCATGAAACTCATCGTGTCCGGCGGCGCATACATTCCCGGCCAGGCCGAACGCCTCATCCGCCGCGCCACCTCCGCCCGCCTCGACAAACCCTGACGCCGCACT
>JAFGTL010000337.1 GCA_016934125.1 Candidatus Hydrogenedentota bacterium | reverse complement strand
CCAGATGGCGTGCTCGTTGTTGATGAAGGGCGAGCCCCAGAGGCGATCCACCCAGGCCCGGCGCCATACGAGGTGGTGGTACTCGTTCGTGAACACGAGGACCACCGTCATCGCCGGGATGATGCTCAACAGGATGATGTTGCGCGGCCGCACCCACTGGGCCTTCCGGCAGTGGTGGCACACGAAGAAGAACCACGCCACCGGCACTATCACCACGCCCAGGTACCGCACGCGTGTCCAGAACAGCTTGATGTCGAGATCGGTGACGCCGATATCGAGCACCTCGCCCACGAGCCAGATCGTCGTCGAGATCACCAGCAGGGCGAGCCAGATGCCGCCCGGGCGGTTCACGCGCGGCAGGATCGCCAGGAGAAGGACAAATGCGAAGAGCGGCACGAAATCCCACAGGATCACCGGGTCTCTAAACAGCCAGTCCATGCGCTACCCAATCACCCGCGCGGAACCCCAACCCGGCGGGAACCTACGCCCGCCAGGGACGGCCGCGCTCGATAGCGCCGTCCCGGTAGGCGTCCAGGAACAGATTCACATCCTCCACGATCTGGAAATCGTACATCCCGACACACAGGAAGTCCGCCCCGCCCTTGAGTGCATAGGAGAAACCGACGTTCGGATGATACGCGCCCGCGGCCAGCACCTTGAAGGCGATCCACGGCTCCTCGAGGCCCTCCATGAACGCGATCGTCTCGTCCGGCGTCTCGCACCAGATGTTGTCGTGCTGATCCTCCTTGTTCGCCGACCAATAGTCCGTCTGGTGCAGCGTCTTCATCCAGTAATCGGGTTTCATCCCGTATCGGATGCATTCCTGCACCGTGGACAGCTTGTGCGCGCCCAGCCCGGCTGTCAAGCCGTGCTCCCGGATCCGCTCGAGCCCCTTCGCGATCGGATCGAGATCGCCCTTGGCCACCAGCCGATCCGCGATCCCCCCCTGCACGTAGCACGAGTGGGCGCCCGCATCCACCGATCGCGCGATCCCCTCAGACAAGTCGCCGTTGTATGAGCAATCCGAGATGAACTGGATCGAGCCCCCCTCTTTCTGCCAGTAATCGTTGATCACCCGGCACAACAGGGGGTTCGTCATGATCGTGTTGATGCCGCACTGCTCGGCGAGCCGGAAGGTCTCGAACACCTTCGCGTCGTGGTGATACGCCTTGACGAGCTTCGACACGTAGATCAGGTCGCGCGCGTGCGCCCAGCCGCCGATCAGATTGCCCCCGAGCATGAGGCGGCTCAGCCGGAGCCCCTTGATTTCCGCGTGGGGCACCTGCCCCTTGAGATCGTCGAGGCTCGCGAACTTGTACGTCTTGATCGTCGCCCCGCTCATGGCGTCGGCATCGTCGGCCACGACGCGGGCGCCCAGCAGGTGCTTCTCCTCGAAGCTCACCCAGCCGTGCTTCCGCTGGAAGGCCACCGCCAGGCCGCCCGCCACCGGCAACCCGGCCAGGTGCCGCACAAACGCCCGCCGCGGCACCCCGTCCGCCGTGGCCGGCGCACCGCCCGCCTCCGGTGCGGCCTTGCGCGAGCGGAGATAGGCGATCAACCCGTCCAGGCCCACCGCCATGCCCGAGCGCGAACAGGCCACCGCCAGCAACGCGCACAGCTCGACGAGGTTCTTGTCGATGAAGAGGTAGCTGCCCTCGGCCTGGGCCGTGTTCGTGAGCGTGATGAGCGAGGGGTTGGCCACGTAATAGAGCGCCAGCAACAGCACGCCCGCCACGGCCGACGTGCGGGAGAACAACCCCAGGATCAGCCCGGCCCCGATCAGCACCAGGCCCCACATGTTCAGCGCGTCCACCACCTGCAACACGGCCGGCGTGTCCGCGATCCAGTTGAACAGCCCCCCGAGGAACCACTGGGACTGCCGCAGGTATCCCGCCGATGTCCACGCCGGATCGGCCAGCTTCACCAGCCCCTCGTAGAGGAAATGCCACCCGATCGCCATGCGCAGCGCCGCCAGCAACACCAGCGGCACCATGCCCTTCCGAGCCGACACGGTGTCCGTCATCCCTGCCTCCGGTTTGGCGCGAGGGCGCGCCGGATCTCTCATCGGAAAGTCCCAGCGCGGCATTCTACTCCCTGCCGGAGAGAGAGTAAAACCGGCCGCAGCGTCGCCAAGGCAGGCGCCTGGCCGGCAGGAACGGGGCCGGGCGAAGGCGCTGTCCGCGGGGGCCCTATTGCCGCTTGCGCGCGCGGAGGGCCGCTATCGCGGCAAGGCCGAGGCCCAGCAGTGTCACCGACGCGGGCTCGGGCACCACGCCGGTCTCGAGGCCCTCTACCGAATAGCCGACGAGCGCCCCCTCGAACTCGTAGCGCATCTGGCTTCCGTAGAGCTCCGGGAACGTCTCGAAGTCGTGGTACTGCTGCCACAACTCGACCATGACCGGAGCCGGAAGGATCCACTCGCCGAACCGCCAAGCCGCCTCCATCTCGCCCTCGTTCGACCCGCAGGCATCGATCTCGAAGTAGTTCAGCCCATACAGCGGCATGGCCGGCTCGATCTCTTCGAGGCCGCCCATGTCCCCGCGCAGCAACAAATACACGGACGAGAACTCGTCCGTAGCCGGGTTCTGGTAGACGTCCAAGTCAAGCCACGCATACGAGTAGTCGCGGTAGGTGTACTCCGCCTGAATCCCGGCGAACGTTTGATCCAGCGTATTCATGTAGTCGGACAGAACCGTTCCGCCCGCGTCCGCCCACGTCGCCGAAACCACCGTGCCCTCTCCGTCAAGCCGCGTCTGCTGCAGCCCCGAAGGCTGCGAGCATTGGAACACGGACAGATCCGGAATCTCCAGGACAACCGTGATAGTCGAGTCCGCGTACGTGTTGTAGATCGACCAGTCGCCGCTGTTGTCCTCGTAGCAGGTGACGTCCCCTTCAAACGTCAGCGTCACGCACGTGGCCGATGCCGCACCCGGCACCAGCGCCACCAGCAGCGCCCAACACACTGCCAGCCCCAAGAATCGATGATGAGTACACATGAATCCAAACCTCCTGTCACTGCAACCCGGCGCAATGCTGCGCCACCATACGGATCGCGGCGCGTCGGGCGCGGCCGGACAGATCTCACCCGTGGCCGGGCGGCCCGGATCGATCCGGCGCCGCAACACCCGAATTGACAGGCTCACCCCTTCCCCGAAGCAAGCGTATCAACTGCACCTCGCGTCGTGTACACCATCCGGCCGGCAAAAGCAAGCGCAGCCTGCCGGATGCCCCTTCCTCGGCCCCCGGAACGCGGCTTCCTACCGCCGCTTGCGCGTGCGCACGGCCGCCGCCACGACAAGCCCGAGGCCCAACAGCGTCACCGACGCCGGCTCGGGCACCACGTGGCCAACGCCTTCCACCGAAAAACCCGTAAGGGCGCCGTCGAATTCGTAGCGCCACTGAAGGCCCTCGTCGCAGAGCATCTCGTAGTCGTGGTGCGTCGTGTAGAAGGAGGCCATTTCCTCGTCCAGCAGGAACCACTCCCCGAACCGCCAGGTGGCCTCCGTGTCCCCGTCGTCCATCCAATTCCCGTCAATGTCGAAGTAGTCGACATCGAAGTAGTACTCTTCCGGCCAGATCTCTTCGAGTCCGCCCATGTCCGCAGTCAGATCCCCGATGAGGCCCGTGAACGCGCCCGTGGCCGGATCCTGCGAGGCGCTCAACTCGAGCGACGCAAATGAGTAATTGGCGTACGTGTAGCCTAACTGAAGCGCGGCAAACGTTTCGTCCAGATACGTCACCCCGTCGTCCGACAGAACCGTGCCGCCCGAGTCCGTCCACGTCACCGACACGACGGTGCCGTCTCCGTAGATGTCCGTGTACAGCACCCCATTGTACAGACTCGACACGTATAAGGGATCGTCGAGATCCAGCACGAGGGTGATCGTCGAGTCCAGATACGTGCTGTGCACACCCCCGGGGCCGCCGGAGTCCAGATAGCACGTCACGTCCCCCTCGAACGTGAGCGTCACACACGTGGCCGATGCCACGCCCGGCGCCAACGCCGCCAGCGCCGCCCAACACACGGCCAGCCCCAAGAACCGATGATGAGTAGACATGAATCCAAACCTCCTGTCATTGCATTCCCGCGCAATGCCCAAACTGACAGACTCACCTCTTCCCAAAACAAGCGCAACCGCCGGACACGGCCTCTCCTCAGCCGGCAGGACGCGCCCCTACCGCCGCTTCCGCGTGCGCACGGCCGCCATCGCGGCGAGCCCGAGACCCAACAGCGTCACCGACGCCGGTTCCGGCACCACGCCGCCAACGCCTTCCACCGAAAACCCGGTAAGGGCGCCGTCGAACTCATAGCGCCACTGAATCCCGCCCAGGTGATAGGCTTCGTAGCGGTGCATGCTCACATAGAGGGGGGCCAAGTCCTCGACCTCCAGGAACCACTCGCCGAGCCGCCAGACTGCGTCCGAGTCGCCCTCGCCCTCCCAGGTCTCGAGAATCTCGAAATAGTCCACCCCGAAGAAATACATGCCCGCCTCGATGTCCTCGAGTCCGCCCATCTCCGCGCGAATAGCCCCGGTGATGTCGGTGAACTCGCCTGTGGCCGGATCCTGCGAGGTGCTCAGTTCGAGCGACGCAATCGAGTGACTGGCGTAGGTGCAGTCCGCCTGAAGCTCGGCGTACGTCTCGTCCAACTGCGTCACCCCATCGTCGCACACAACCGTTCCGCTCGAATCCGTCCACGTCACCGATACGACCGCCCCCTCTCCGCGCATGTTCGTATACAGCACGCCGTTGTACAGGCTCGATATGTACTCCAAGTCATCGAGATCCAGCACGAGGGTGATCGTCGAGTCCTCATACGTGCTATACACGTCCCCGGGGCCGCAGTAATCGTCGTAACACGTCACGTCCCCCTCGAAGGTGAGCGTCACGCACGTGGCCCATGCCGTGCCCGGCACCAACGCCGCCAGCGCCACGCAGCACACCCCCAGCCCAATGAATCGATGAATGCCCATGAATCAAAGTCTCCTCGTGCCGCATTCCAACGCAGCCCGCCCGAAATAAAGGCTTGGCACGCCGTGCGCCGGCGGACAGATCCCACCCGCACCCGGGCGTCGCCGATAAGTCCAGTCCCACAGCCCCGACTTGACAGACTCGCCCCTTCCCCGAAGCAAGCGTGTCAACTGCGCCACTTCCCGTTTACACTATTCCGCCCGGAAAAGCAACCCCCGGCGCTCACCCGGGCCTGCGTCATGGATTGGGGTCTTGCCGTTTGTCGCCAGATCTTCGCATGTTCTTGTAAGGGTTTCTCTACAATCGCCGTGTTCGCGGGCAAACAGGCTGCCCACAGGACAGGGCGGCTTGACGACGAACGTGCGAAGCCGATCCAGTGTGCCGCCCCGCGCCACGCGGGGCGCCCCCGCGTGGCGCGGGGCTCCGGAGCCCGGCCGCATGGCCGGGCGGTACTCCCCGAGTAGCCCACGGCGCGAGCCGTGGGTGTGCGGCACCGCCCCCCCACCCCTCCGGAGCCCCCGTCAGGGGGCGGTACTCCCCGAGTAGCCCAGGCGCGACCCGTGGGTGT
>JAFGTL010000336.1 GCA_016934125.1 Candidatus Hydrogenedentota bacterium | reverse complement strand
CGCCCGTGGCGATCTGAAGTCCGACGGCGTCCATCTCCCCCGAGTCGACGCTGCGGAAATACTGGGCCGCGCAGATGGTGTCCTTCTTGCCGGCGCCGATGACGCGGGCAAAGGAGAAGCGCGCCACCTCGCGGCCGGGCTCATCCGGATCGAACACCAGGACGTCGTTCCCGTCGGACTGGGCCGGGAAGATGCCGTAGACGCCCCGGGGGTGGAGCCAGCCCTCCCGATCCGCGCGGGCCACCCACTCGTCGAGGAGGGCGTCCAACCGCTCGCGGGTTTCGCCCCGGCGCTCGCGCCCGGCCGAGCCGCCGTACTTCCAGTTGAGGCCGTAGAGCGTCTTGCGATCGATGCGGGGCGCAAAGGCCGTCAGCGATTCGGCCACGACAACGCCGGGCTCCCAGGGCGCCTCGGGGATCCGGTGTTTGTCGAAGGCGATGGCCCGGGCCGGCAGCGAGGCGAGGAGTTCGCTGTCGCGCCGGGCCGTTTCCTCGGCGCGTCCGAGGCCGCGCAGCAAGGTCTCGCGGTTCGATTCGAGCAGCGCGTCGGCGCCCCCTTCCGCGAGGAGCGTATTCATGATGTTGACGCCGTCCATGGCCGTGGGGCAGTAGAACACGTTCGGGCGGAGCGCGGCCGGATCGTCGTCACCGGCCATGGCGACGTAGGCCGCGTGCCGGTGGTTGACGGGCGCACCGCCGACGAGCACGGGCAGGTGGGCGAGCCCCTGCTCCTGCATCATCTTGGACACGGTGATCATGTGATTTGACGTCTGAACGAGGAGGGCCGACATGCCGATGGCGTCGGCCTCGTGTTCCTTGGCGGCGTCGATGAACCCCTGGAGCGGCGTCATGACGCCGAGGTCGACGACGCGGTAGCCGTAGTTCTCGAAGAGGGTTTTCGCGAGATCTTTGCCGATGGAATGCACGTCCTGATACACCGTACCGATGACGATGGTGCCTTTGTAGGCGATGCCGGTGTGCACGTCCACGCCGGCCTTGTTGTGCATGTAGGCTTCGAGAAAGGCCATCACCTGCTTCATGACGTCGGCGGACTTCAACAAGTGCGGCAGGCTCACGTCGCCGCGGGCGAACCCATCGCCGAGATCCCGCATGGCGCGCATGAGGTGGCGGTTGATGAACTCGAGGGGCTCATGGCGCCCGAGCACCTCGGCCGCCTGAAGCACGATCCGATCCGAATAGGCATACTCGCGGCCCTCGAACGCGAAGGTCCCGGTTTCCCGCTCCTTGAATCCGTCGACGACTTTCTGGCAGATGGCCGCCTCGGCGTCGAGATCGTCGTAGCCGGTGCGGCGGACGACGGCGTGCCCCTTCTTCTCCTCGGCGATGATCTCGAGTTGCTCGAAGGCCTCCATGTCGCGCTCGAGGATGACGCTCAACCCGAGTTCGTAATCGCCCGGATCGAGATCTTTCACGAACACGTAGTGGTTCGGGTTGATGATCGCGGCGTCGAGGCCCCGCTTCCGCGCCTCATCGAGCCACACCGAAGTCAGCACCTTGCGCATGTAGGGCTTGCTGGCCAGCCCGTTGGTCAGGTTGCCGACGCCGCAGGTGGTGCGGAGGTCGGGATGGATGGCCTTGATCAACGGGATGGCTTCGAGGGATTCCAGGGCGAAGTTCGCGCCCGGCTCGGACTCCGAGCCGATGGGGAACACGTTCATGTCGATGAACAGGCGCTCGGGCCCGACGCCGTGGCCGGCGGCGCGCTCGACGAGGGCGCGGGCGAGTGTGGCCTTCTGGGCGGCGGTGGCGCCGGGGCCCTCCGGGCCGGTGGCGAGGGCGACGTAGATCGGGCCGTGCTGCTTGGTGGCATTCAGGACGGCGTCGACTTTGGTGACGCCCGGCTCGACCTCCTCGAGGGAGATCGAGTTGATGATGGGGCGGCCGGGATACACCTTGACGGCCTCGGCCAAAGCTTCGACGGAGAACGAGTCGAGCGACATGGCGCCCTGGAAGTCGGTGGTCTGGCGATGAACGACTTCTTTGAGGGCCTCGGTGGTGTCGACGACGTTCGAGTCCATGCACACGTCGATAACGTTCACGCCCAGGCCGCGCACCTGCTCCTGAACCACCTCCTCCAACACGGCGTGGTCGATGGGGCCGCCCGACTCGACGGCCTCCCGCACCTTCTTCGATCCGCGCACGTTCAGCCGTTCGCCCACCATCGTCAACGCCTTCCCTTCGTCGAGGCGCACGGCCTGCTGCGGGCCGGATACGTACACGCCCGGCTCGGGCCGGCGCGGCTTCGGCGTACGGCCGCCCAACGCCTCGACGGTGGCGCGGATGTGGTCGGGCGTGGTGCCGCAGCAGCCGCCGACAATCGAGACGCCGTGATCGACGACGAACGAGGCGAGCAGCTCGGCCATGCGTTCGGGGGGGAATCGGAACACGGTTCGCCCGTTTTCCGACACGGGCAGGCCGGCATTGGGCACGGTGGAGATGGGCAACGGCGAGAATCGGGCCAGTTTCTCGACGGTTTTGCCCATGAGATCCGGGCCGATGCTGCAGTTGATCCCGAAGGTGTCGATGCCCATGTGCTGCACGGCCACGAGGGCGGCGTGGATGTCCGTGTTGAAGATCTGCATCCGCGAGAACTGATCGACGGTCACCTGGGCCATGATGGGCAGGCGCACGCCCCGCTCGGCCATGGCGCGGTGGGCGCCCACGATCCCCGCCTTCAGTTCCAGGATATCCTGCTGCGTCTCGAAGAGGAGCACGTCGACGCCGCCGTCGATGAGGCCGTTGATCTGGTGGACGAAGCTCTCCGAGACGGTGTCGAACGTCGAGGTGCGCAGATCGGCGTCGGTGCTCGAGAGCACGCGGTTGGACGGGCCGATCGATCCGATGACGAACAGGGGGCGCCCGTCGTAGCCGGCATCGCGCCGGTAGGCGGCGCGGGCGGCCACGGCGGTTTCGGCGGCCACCCGGCTGAGGTGGTAGGAGAAGGCCTCGTAGCTGAGGGTGCGCAACTCGACGCCGGCCGGGATGCCGCGGAACCGGCGGACATCGAGGCCGCTGAAATCGTATTCGGACAGGCGGAAGGGCGACGCGCCGAAGGTGTTCGTTTCGACGGCCATGGCGCCCGCGGCGAAGTACTCGACATGGATCTCCTCGAGGCTCTCCGGGCGGGCAAACGCGAGCAGATCCGTCAGCATCCCGTATTCGGCGCCGCCGAAATCCTCGTCCGTGAATCCACGGGCCTGCACCATGGTGCCCACGGCGCCATCGATCACGATAGCCTGTCGTTGAAGTGTCTGGAGAAACGTCATGTGGAGCCCTTGCATGCGGTGCATTCGAGCGAAGCCCGAGTATACCATATTGCCGTTGGCCCGGGCATCGCCCACTTCGCAACGGGGCCTGCGTCATGGATACGGGTTTTGCCGTTTTCCCTTTAGATCGAGGCCGTTTTGTGTAGTAGCGTTTATACACTTGCGGTTTTT
>JAFGTL010000335.1 GCA_016934125.1 Candidatus Hydrogenedentota bacterium | reverse complement strand
CCGTGCGGCGTCAGTATACGGAACCCCTCGGCGGACTTCCATCACTGCGAACCGAATCTGGACTGCCGCGCGTGGCTTCGGTAGAGTGGATTCCCTGGTGAATCATGGAGCGGAACGAGGAGGCGAGCATGACGGCCTATACAGTCAGTGTCACGGTGTTGCTCGGGTGGTGGCTGGCCGCATCGGCGGGTGCGGCGGCGCCGCCTACCGAACCGCAGTTCACGAACTCGCTCGGCATGGAGTTCGTCCGGATCGAGCCGGGCGCATTCACCATGGGCACGGACGCCGAGCCTTTGCCCGACGAGATCGCCGGGAAGTCGTGGCGGCCCGCCGGCCACTTCGACGAACACCCGCGCCATGCCGTCACGATCACGCGCCCGTTCTACATGGCCGCGTGCGAGGTTACCAACGAGCAGTTCGAAGCGTTCGCGCCCGGCCACCGCGCGCTCCGCGGCAAGCTCGGGTTTTCAACCGAGGACGACGAGGCAGTGGTGTTCGTGAGCTGGCTTGAGGCGACGGCGTTTTGCGAGTGGCTCTCCGAGAAGGAGGGGTTGCCATACCGCCTGCCCACGGAGGCCGAGTGGGAGTATGCCTGCCGCGCAGGCACGGCCACGCCTTTCAGCACCGGCGCGGCCCCGCCGCCGGAATGCATGAAGAACCAGCAACTGTCGTGGTTTCCGGATCCGGAGCGCGAGAGTGAGGCCGGGCCGCCCCGGCTGCACGTCGGGCAGTGCCCCGCGAATCCGTGGGGGCTCCACGACATGCACGGGAACGTCGAGGAGTGGTGCCGCGATTGGTATGGGCCGTACGAGGCCGGCGAGCAGGCCGATCCGGCCGGCCGTGCCGAGGGCGACTTCCGTGTCACCCGGGGCGGCAGCCATTCGACGGAAGTCTTCTACCTGCGTTCGGCGGCGCGGATGGGCACCGTGCCCGAGGATCGGAGCTGGCTCATCGGCTTCCGCGTCGTCCTCGGCGAGCCGCCTGCCACCGCGCCGCTCCCGCCCGCGCCGCCGGAGCGCTGGCAGATCGATGTGCAACAGGACATCCCTGCGCCCGCGCCGGCGCATGAGGGCCCCTACTTCAAGGGCCCGCGCACGTACGTGAAGATCCCGGCCGACGCCAGCGGGCCGATGTACGCCCACCACAACCACGATCCGGGCATCGCCGCGTGCCCGAACGGCGACTTGCTGGCCATCTGGTATTCGTGCTGGGAGGAGCCGGGCCGCGAACTGTGCCTGCTGGCCAGCCGGTTGCGCCGCGGAAACGAGGAATGGGATCCGGCCGCCCCGTTCTGGGACGCGCCCGGCCGCAACGATCACGCGCCGGCCCTGTGGTTCGACGGCGATCGCACACTGTTCCAGTTCGTGGGCCTGTCCGCGGCGGCCACCTGGGGCAACCTGGCCACCGTCTTGCGCACCTCGACGGATAACGGGGCGACGTGGTCGCGCGCGCGGCTGATCAACCCCGAGCACGGCCTGCGCCACATGCCCGTCGAATCCGTCTTCCGCACCGCGGAAGGCGCCATCGTGCTCCCCTGCGACGCCGTCACCACGGGCAACGGGGGCACGGCCATCCACGTCAGCGAGGATCACGGCGCCACCTGGCACGATCCGGGCGGCACGATCGCGGGCATTCACGCGGGCGTGGTGCAACTCCGCGACGGCCGCCTCATGGCCCTGGGCCGCGGCGACACGATTGACGGCAGGATGCCCGTCAGCATCTCCGAGGACATGGGCAAGACGTGGACGTCCCGGGCGAGCGCGTTCCCGCCTATCGGCGGCGGCCAGCGGCTCGCGTTCACGCGCCTGCGGGAAGGGCCGCTTTTCCTGGCCTCGTTCGCTGCGGAGGTTGAGTTCACCGATGCCGACGGCGAGGCGCGCGTGGGCTCGGGGCTGTTTGCCGCCCTCTCCTACGACGACGGCGAGACGTGGCCGGTGCGCCGCCTCATCACGGACGACGGGCCGGGCCGGGAAGTCGAGAGCATGGACGGCCGCCCCTTCCTCATGGACGGCGACCACGCCGAACCCAAGGGGTATCTGTCCGTGTGCCAGGCGGCGGACGGCGTGATCCACCTCATCGGCAGCCGGAACCACTATGCGTTCAACAGCGCGTGGATCGAGGCGCCGCCTCCCCCGCGGTTCCTGGACAACGGCGTCACCGCCCACCGGGGCGACTCGGACCACTGCCCCGAGAACACCCTCCCGGCCTTCCAGGCGGCCCTTGACGCCGGGGCGGACTGGATCGAGCTCGATGTCGTGCGGACGAAGGACGGCGAACTGGCCGTGCTGCACGACGCCACCACGGAGCGCGTCGGCGACAGGGCGCTGCCAGCGGGCGAGGCCACGTATGCGGAGCTATCCGCTGTCGACGTGGCCGCGGCGTTCCGGGCCGCCAAGGGCCTCGGCCTTGACGCCTGCCCGAAGGCGTCGGTGCCGCGGCTGCGCGACGTGCTCCGCCTCATCAAGACGCAGCACCGCACCCGCGTGTCGATTCAACCCAAGGACGAGGTGGTGGACGAGTGCATCGCGCTGATCCGCGAACTCGACGCGGCGGCCTGGTGCGGCTTCAACGACGGCAGCCTGCGCAAGATGAAGCGTGTGAAGGAACTCGATCCCGACATCCCCGTGTTCTGGGATCAACCGGCCTCGTTCGACCTCGACAACGCGATCGAGACGGGGCGCGCCTGCGGATTCGAGGCCGTCGTCGTTCACTACTCCGGGCTCGATCAGGCCGTCGTGGATCGCCTGCACGAGGCCGGCTTCGAGGTGGGCGCGTGGACGGTGAACGATCCGGCGCAGATGGAGGCGCTCCTCGCGATGGGCGTGGATCGGATGTACACGGATCGCCCGGCGACGCTCCTGCGCCTGAAGGAGGCGGCCGAACGCTGAAGGCGCAGGAGCAAGAAACGGCTACAGTTCCACTGAAGATGCTCTAGTTCTTGAGGCTCTGGAGTGGCGCGGGGATCCGCCCGCCGAACCGCACGAACCGGCTCGACGCCCCGGCGTTGCGCACGTCGATGACGTTGCCTTCGCCGAACAGCCCGCCGAACACGGCCCGCTCGCCCGCCCGTTTGCCCGGCACCGGGATGATGCGCACCGCGGTGGTCTTGTGATTCGTCACGCCGATGGCGGCCTCGTCGGCGATGATGCCCGCCAGCGTCTCGGCATCGGTGTCGCCGGACACGATCACCATGTCCAGCCCGACCGAGCAGACACTCGTCATGGCCTCGAGTTTCTCAAGACTCAGCCAACCTTCGTCGACGGCTTTGGCGAGGGCCTGATCCTCGCTCACGGGGATGAACGCGCCCGACAGGCCCCCGACGCTCGACGACGCGAACAGCCCGCCCTTCTTGACGGCGTCGTTCAGCAGGGCCACGGCCGCCGTGGTGCCCGGCGCCCCGATCTTGGCAATGCCGATCGTCTCGAAGATCTCGCCGACGCTGTCCCCCACCCGCGGCGTAGGCGCCAGCGACAGATCCACCACGCCGAAGGCCACGCCAAGCTTCTGCGCCACCTCGCGGCCCATCAACTCGCCGACGCGCGTCACCCGGAAACTCGTCCGCTTGATCACCTCGGCGATATGGCCCAGATCAACCTCCGCCCCGCTCTCGATGAGCCGTTCGAGGGCGCGCTTGATCACCCCCGGGCCGCTGACGCCGATGTTGATCACGGTGCCCGGCTCGCCCGGGCCGAGGAACGCGCCCGCCATGAACGGATTGTCTTCGGGGATGTTGGCGAACACGCAGAGCTTGGCCGCGCCGAATCCGTCGGCGTCGCGTGTACGCTCGGCCAAGTCTTTGATCTGGCGGCCCATGAGGTTGACGGCGTCCATGTTGATGCCGGCCTTCGTCGAGGCGACATTGACGGACGAGCACACGCGCTTGGTGGTGGCGAGCGCCTCGGGAATCGAGTCAATCAGCCGGCGGTCCCCGTCGCTGAACCCTTTCTGGACGAGCGCCGTGTATCCGCCGATCAAGTCCACGCCCACCTGTTCGGCGGCCTCGTCGAGCACGCGCGCCAGCGGCAGGCACGCGCTCGCGTCCTGCCCCTCGAGCAATGCGCTCGCCTTCGACACGGCCAGCCGCTTGTTCACGATGGGAATGCCGTACTTGGCGGACACCTCGTCGCAACACGCCACCAGGTTGCCCGCCGCGGTGTGGATGCGCGATCGCACCTTGCGCAGCATGCGCCCCGAGTCGCCGTCTGCGCACCCCTGGATGTTGATGCCCATCGTCACGGAACGGACATCCAGATTCTCGATCAGGATCATCTCCGTCGTCTTGAGGATGTCTTCACTGGGTATCATGTGAGGCCCTCGTAGCGAACCGGCTCTTCCCGGCGGCGCATCCGCCCGCGAAGACCGCCCGCCTCTCTATTACCGTTTGGTATGCACTTCCAGCGAGTTGGTGGCCGTGAAGATGTCTTGATGCTGGAGCGTGATGGACACGCCGGCCTCGTTCCCGGCCTGTTCGAGCTCATAGCGGGCGTCCTTGGGATCGACGTGGGCCGGCATCGTGACGTGGAAGATCACCATGAACCGGCCCTCGCGAACTTCATTCCAGACGTCCTCGACATTGATGCCCTTGTCCGCGAAGCATTTGGTGAGGCGGAACACGATGCCCGGTTTGTCGGCGCCCGATGCGGTGACGACGAAGGGCTCACCCGACATGGGCTCGCGGGCCGGCTCCTTCTCAGACGGCAAGACGGTGGCCGTGAACTGCCCGGCCTTCTCGATGGCCGCCTTGATGTCGGGCGCCGAGACCTCCGCCGGGAACTCGGCGCAGATGATCATGGTGAACCAGTGCCACACCACCGTCTGGCTCAACGCTTCGAGGTTCGCCCCGAGCGCGTAGAGCGCCTCGCTCACCCGGGCGATAATGCCCACCTCGTCGCGGGACACGACGGAAATGACGAATCGCACCTTCTGTTCGGCCACGACGATCCTCCCCTTCTGTTTGGGAGAGTCTATCACATCCGGAAGGCGCCCTGCCGCCCGAAGCGTGAACGAGGCCCGAGGCCCCCGGGCCATTTGCTTCCGGCGGGAAGCCGTGTCTACAATGGGTGCCGTTCTGAACGTTCTTGCCGGGCGTCCGGGCGCGGCTGCGGATCAAGGCGCGTTGTCCGGGCGGGGTGTTCCACGCGAAGGATGGAAGACTCTTGGGATCGCTTGGCGGTTTGCACCGAATTGGAGGCCGGGTTATGG
>JAFGTL010000334.1 GCA_016934125.1 Candidatus Hydrogenedentota bacterium | reverse complement strand
TACGTGCCCTACAACGCGCCGCACTATCCGATGCACGCCCCGCAGAAGTACCTCGATCGCTTCCCCGGGCTGTCGTGGGACCGCCGTATCATGGCGGCCATGATCAGCGCCGTCGACGACTCGGTCGGAGCGATCCTGGCGGAGGCCGAGCGCCTCGGCGTCGCGGAGAACACCTGCAGCGTCTTCACGTCCGACAACGGCCCGTCTCGCGAGACCCGCAACTGGCTCGACGGCACGACCGACCCGTATTACGGCGGCACGGCCGGCGGCTTCAAGGGGCACAAGTTCAGCCTGTACGAGGGCGGCATCCGGGTGCCCGGGCTCATGAGCTGGCCTGCCGGCATCCCGGGCGGCCAGGTGTTGCCGGGCGTGGGTGCGGCCATGGATCTGTTTCCGACGATCCTAGAGGCCGCCGGCGGCGATCCGGGCGAATACGATCTGGACGGGCTCGGCCTGTTGCCCATGGTGGCCGACGGCGCCGAGCCGCCCCAGCGCAGCCTGTTCTGGGAGATGGGGGATCAAACGGCCGTGCGGCGGGGTGCTTGGAAACTCGTGCTCAACGGCCAACTCGTCGAGGGCGCCCCGCCCGAGGATGCCGTCCACCTCGCCAATCTCGACGAGGACATGGGCGAGTGCACGAACATGGCCGGCCAGCGTCCCGAACTGGCCGCCGAGTTAAAGGCCGAGGCCGAAGGGTGGCGCGCATCCCTCGAAGCGCAGGCGTCCCGCACCTCCGGCACAACGTCGCCGGCCTCACGATGAGGTGCGTGCCCGCCGCCGTGCCGCGTAAGCTGCACCTGGATCTTGGCACCCATGCAACTCGGTGAACCAGCAGCCAACCGGATCGCGCCCGCTGCGGCCAAAGCCATCCGGCGTGCCGTCGACGAAGTGGGGGGGAGGGAAGTCTTCTTCGCCGGACGGCTCGACGCCGACGGCGTCGTCACGAGCGTGCGTGTGCGCGCCCGAGGCCACGAAGACGCTGTCCCCGCGATCATTGACGGACTGGGCACCCGCGATGTCGTGGTCCACAATCACCCGGGCGGCGACATTGCCCCGTCCGAGGCCGATCTCGGCCTGGCGTCCCTGTTCGGATTCCAGGGGCACGGCGTCTACATCGTCGACAACGCCGTCGAACGCGTCTACGTCGTCGTTGAGCCGTTCGTGGACGAGGGCAAGACGCCGCTCGACACCGAGGAGTTGCGGCGGGCCCTCGGGCCGGCCGGCCGGCTCGCCGACGTCCTGCCCGGGTTCGAGGTGCGGCCGCAGCAACTCGAGATGATGGAGGCGGTGGCCAAGGCATTCAATGGCAACGGGATCGCCGTCATCGAGGCGCCCACCGGTGTCGGCAAGACGATGTCCTATCTGCTGCCCGCGGTGTTGTGGGCCGTCCGCAACCGGGAGCGGGTGGTCATCTCGACGCGGACGATCAACCTTCAGGAACAGATCATCCTGAAAGACATCCCGATGCTCGCCAAATGCCTCGACGTGGAGTTCAAGGCGGTGCTCGTCAAGGGCCGGAACAACTACTTGTGCCTCCGGAAGCTCCAACGTGCCCGTTCCGAGGCCTCCCTCTACGACGACGAGGGCGATGCCCAGGCGCTCGAGGCCATCGCAGAGTGGGCCGAGACCACCCAGGACGGCAGCAAGTCCGATCTGCCCTTTATGCCGCCCAAAGAGGTATGGGAACGCGTGTGCTCGGAGGCGGACACCTGCCGCATCTCGAATTGCCCCGATCCGAAGCGGTGTCACATCGGTCGCGCCCGGCGCGACGTGGCCAAGGCCGACATCGTCGTCGTCAATCACCACATGCTCTTCGCCGACCTTGCCGTCAAGAAGGAAATGGGCAAATTCAGTTCGCTGGGCGTGCTGCCCGCGTACAAACGCCTGATTCTCGACGAGGCCCACAGCGTCGAGGATTCGGCCACGGAGTACTTCGGGATGCGCGTCACGCGGTTCGGCGCGCTCTCGTTGCTCGGCCGTTTCATCCATGATGAACGCGGCCATGAGCGGGGCCTCGTGCCCTACGTCAAGCTGAAACTCATGCGCGATACGCACCTCTCGCGCAGCGAGCAGGACGAGATCTTCGACCTTATCGACAACCAGCTTCTCCCGTCCATTGCGATCGCCCGCGACGCGCTGGCTACCACCTTCGACGCACTCCGGCACCTCACCGCGGAGCGCTGCGGCCAGATCGGGCGGGACATCAAGTGGCGGCTCACCGACGAAGTCCTTCAGTCCGAGGAACTCCGCGACCTCCACCAGGTTTACGTGTTGCCCGCGGCCGAGGACATCCTGGCCTGCGCCCGCTACGCGGGAGCCCTCCGCAAGTTGCTCAAGCCCGTCCCCGCGGCGCCCGGCTCTTCGGAGCCGCCGTTCTTCACCGAGGTGCTGGAACTGGAGGGCTACCGGAACCGCCTCGAGCGGCTCGCCGCAGGCCTTGCGGCCGGCACCGCGGAGGAGTCCGAGGCGAACACCGTGCGTTGGATTGAGATCGATGGTAAGAACAAGAACATCGTTCGCGTAGTCAAATGCCCGCTCCACGTCGGCAAGCCGCTCGCCGAGTGGGTGTACGCCAACCTGAACACCGTGGTGATGACGTCGGCCACGCTTTCCGTGCGCCAGCGGTTCGACTACTTGTTCGAGCGGATCGGCCTCGACCTCGTGAGCGATCGCCCCGTCGACAGCGTCATCCTGGACTCGCCCTTCGATTTCCAGCAGCAGGCCCTGCTCTGTATTCCTACGGACATCTCGCCCCCGAGCGAGAAGGGATTCCTCGAAGAGATGGTGGCCCACATCCGCCGGGCCCTCGCCATCACCCGCGGCCACGCCTTCGTCCTGTTCACCTCCTTCTACGCCCTGGACTACGCCCATCGCCGCCTCGAAGACGAACTCAAGGACGCCGCCATCGCCCCGCTCAAACAGGGCACGGCCACCCGGACGCGGCTCCTCGATCGATTCCGTGCCGATCCCTCGAGCGTTTTGTTTGCGACCGACAGTTTCTGGGAGGGGGTGGACGTTGCCGGCGAGGCGCTGCAGTGTGTTATACTGCCCAAGCTTCCGTTTCGCGTACCTACCGAACCCATACTGGAAGCGCGGGCGGAGGCCATCGAAGCCGCCGGCGGCAACTCGTTCATGGAGTTCGCCGTGCCGCAGGCCGTGATCAAGTTCCGACAGGGATTCGGCCGCTTAATCCGACGCAGAACCGATCGCGGCGTCATCCTGGTGCTCGATCAGCGCGTCGTGACGAAGTATTATGGGAAGGTATTCTTGGACTCCCTGCCCGGAGTCCGGGTGATCAAAGGGCCGGCCCGGGGCGTCTACCAGGCGTTGGAGGCCTTCTTCGAGAAGGCGTGAAACCGCCTTCGTTCCGGCCGCGCCCAGCCAATTGCAGCAACGAACCGTTCAGGAGCAGAGAGTATGGACTTCGAAATCCGGATTGATGTGTCCCGCGCCAAGTCGGCCGCCGTCGGCGCCGAACACGGTATCACGCCCGCCGAACTCCGCGCCATCGAACGGCGCATCGCAGCCGCCCACGAGGATCTGCGGAGGGAACGAGCCGAGGGCGTCTACGGCTTCTGGGATCTTTACAAAGACGAGGCCGCGTTGAGCGATGTCAAGGCTACGGCCCGCACCTTCTCCGAATTCGGTTACGACAACCTCGTCATCCTTGGCATCGGCGGCTCTGCCCTCGGCACCACCGCCCTGGCCACGGCGCTCAAGCCCAAGTACTACAACATGATGTCCCGGCGCGGCCGCAAGGGGTGCCCCCGCCTGTTCGTCATGGACAACATCGATCCCGTCACGTTCTGCGACATGATGCGCCTCTGCCCGCCGAGGAAAACCCTCTACAACGTCATTTCGAAGTCGGGCGGCACGGCCGAAACCATGAGTCAACTCATGATCATCGTCGGCGCCATCGAGAAGAAGCTTGGCACCGAGGCGCTCGCCGATCACGTGGTTGTTACCACCAATCCTCGGGGCAACGGAGCGCCGCCGAGCCTGCTTCATCCCGTGGCCGACACTTACCAGCTCAAGTCCTTCACCGTGCCGCTGAACGTGGGGGGGCGGTTCTCGGTGTTCTCTCCGGTGGGCATGTTCCCCGCGGCCATGCTCGGCATGGATCTCGACGCCTTGGTGGCCGGATGCCGCGCCATGGACGCGCGCTGTTCCTCCCCGTCGCTGGCCGAGAACCCCGCCTATCTGCGCGCGGCGGTCCAATACCTCGCCCACACCGAGAAGGGCAAAGTCATGTCCGTCATGATGCCCTATGCCGATGGATTGCGGGATGTGGCCGACTGGTACCGCCAGCTTTGGGCGGAAAGCCTCGGCAAACGCCTCAGCCTGGACGGCGACGAGGTGTTCGCCGGGCAAACCCCCGTCAAAGCCCTCGGCGCCACCGATCAACACTCGCAGATCCAACTCTACCGCGAAGGCCCCAACGACAAGATCATCAACATCCTCGAAGTCCGCCGGTTCGATCGCACCGCCCGGATTCCCGAGGCGCTCCCCGGTATCGCGCCTCTCGGCTACCTCCGCGGCAGCACGATGAACAAGCTCATGGCGGCCGAACTGCGCGGCACCATGGACGCCCTGAAGCTCAGCCGGCGCCCCGTGTCCCGGATCGTCCTGCCCCGGCTCAACGCCCACACGCTCGCCCAACTCCTCTACCTCCTCGAGGTGGAAACGGCCATGGCCGGCCGGCTTTACAATGTGCAGACGTTCGATCAGCCGGGCGTCGAGGAAGGCAAGCGGATCGCCAAGGCACTCATGGGGGCCGGGGCATGAGCCGGATCCCACCAAGCTTCTCCGAGTACGGCGCCGGCGGCGACGCCGTCGGCACGCGGCGGGCCCGCCATGCCTTCCGCTGGTGCGTGCTCCTGTGCGCCACTTTCACCGCGGTGCTCTGGTTCTCGGAGCGGTTCCTGCGCTATGAACACGCCGAACGGCTCTACCTCAGCGCCCTTACCAAACCGCCCGAGCAGGCCCGGGTGTTCCTGCGGCAGGCCGTGCTCTACGACGAGAAGCAGCGGGAGTTCCCTACGCCGAAGTACCAACAGGCCCTGGCCGAACGGGAGGAGGCGGACCTCGTGCTGCCCGCCTATGAGAAGGCGCGCGCGCGCGACCCGGGCAATGCGGCCCTCGCCATCCGCTACGGGTGCCGGCTCTTCGCCGCCGGCGAGCCCGTCGAGGCCCAGGCCCGGTTCCAGGAAGCCGGGAAGAACGCCCCGAACAACGCCCTCCCGGCCTATCTGGAGGCCGCCGTGCTGCCCTGGGTGGGTGAAGACAACTCCGACCTCCGCCAATCCCTCGCCCTGATTGCCCGGACCAACAGCAGCGGCAAGAGCATCACGTTTCCCCGCCCGCTGTGGTCGTCCGACCTGCCCCAGTCTGGCTATTGGTACACCCACCTCCGCCGCCGCATCGTTCTCGAATGCTCGGAGCCCTTCTACGAGTTCGTCGGACACGTCGTCGCCACCGCCGAGGAGCAGTTCGAGCAGAAGCAAACGCAGAACTGGGACTCCTGGCTCGAGCACCTCGAGACCATGGGCCGCCGCATCACCGCCGATGCCCTGCCTCAAGAGTCCAGCGGCCCAGCCGGGCAAGCCGCTTCCGGCGCGTCCATTCAGGCGTGCACGGGCCTCTACAT
This sequence comes from Candidatus Hydrogenedentota bacterium, assembly GCA_016934125.1. Classification (GTDB taxonomy): domain Bacteria; phylum Hydrogenedentota; class Hydrogenedentia; order Hydrogenedentales; family SLHB01; genus JAFGTL01. The sequence goes on along the minus strand of JAFGTL010000334.1, from coordinate 12,986 downwards.
CCAAATCTCCGCCCTCCGCGAGCGGGAACGCGTCAACGAGATCGAACTGGGCCGGCCCGACACCAAGCTCATCGAGCGCCGCCTTCAACTCGAATCCACCCTGGCGGAACTGACCGCCTTCGAGAACGGGCGGCTCGAACGGATCGATGCGGACCGCGAACGCCACCGCCTTCCTATCCGGCTGTGCGGCTACGCGCTCGCCGTGCTGTTCGCCTGCGTCATCGTGAGCCACCTCGCCGCTAAGGCGGTGCACGCCAGCGGCCCCAGCACCACCCTACCCCACTCCAGCCTCGGCAAGGCCGCGTTCGGCATCGGTCCCGGCGTGCTTCTCCTCATGCTGTGTTTGTGTGTTCTGATCCATCCCGAATCGGCGGGGGGCGCCTGGGCCCGCATTGTGACCACTGGGTGGTGGCTTGTCCTGGTTGTTATGGCCTGGTTCGGGCTGGCCTATCCCGCGCTGACGCTGCCGTCCGTCAGCGATGTCTGCCGCGATCAGCAGGGGGATAATCGGGCCGAGTTGCTCCAGCACGCCCGCAGGGAACGCCGGGCCGCCTGGGTGGCGCTCGCTCGCCGGTACTACGGCATCGTGGCCGGGCTCACCGTGTGCGTCGTGTGCGTCTGGGTTATTCTGTACCGCGTGTTCGTGTCCCTCTATCCGTGGCAAACGGAACTGCTTGCCACGGGACTTGAGGTGGAAGAGATCGAGATCGTCAGACGCGTCCTGTCCGCGCTGTACTGATCGCCGTGCGGTAGGTCGGCCAGTTGGCACCACGGAGGGCTCGGGGCGAATGGGGGAGGGGCGCTACGCAAGGAGAAGATCGCGGGACGGGGCGTTGGGTGAAACTTGACAAAGTGCTAAAACGGCGGTTATAATTCTCACAGAATATGAGCATTATGCGAATTCGGTGCGACAGATGGCGCGGTTGACTTGAGCGGGGCCTATCGCTCAGGTGACCCTACTGGAGGGGAAGGCCGGTGAGTGACAGGGAACAGAAAGCATACACCACGTTTGAGGCAGCCAAGATCTGCCACGTCACGCATCACAGTATCAAGAACTGGATCAAGCAGGGGCTGATCAAGGCGTCCCGGACACCGGGTGGACACTACAGGATTCTGGAGGAAGACCTGGACAGCTTCCGCGAGCAGTACGACATGTTCCCCCGCGACAAGGGCTCGTCCAAGAAGCGGGTCATGATTGTCGACGACGATCCCGATGCGCTGTCGCTCATGGAGAAGATCCTCACCGACGAAGGGTTCGAGCTGATCAAGGTCAGCAACGCGACGGAGGTGGGACTTAAGGCGGCCCAGTTGTCGCCCGACCTGATCCTGCTGGATTTCCTGATGCCGGAGATCAACGGGTTCGAGGTCTGCAAGGCATTGCGCGACAATGAATTAACGCGCAGCACTCCCATTATGGCCGTGACCTGTCTCACCAAAGAGCAGGACATCGAACGAATCTTCGAGTGCGGTGCCGACGAATACCTCGCCAAACCGTTTAAGGTCGATCAGCTTCTCGAAAAAGTCCGCGAATTGATAGGCAGCGGTCGCGTCGCCGAATAGCCGCGGCCCCTGAGAGCTATGCGTACATCCGCTCCCCGCAGGGGGATCGAACGAAAGATCCTGACATCCATCATCTGGGTCGGCGTGATTCCGCTTGCCCTCGTTCTCGTCATCAGCTTCATCGCCGCCCGCGAAGGCCAAGGCAACGCCGTCAGGCAGTCCCTTCTCACCGCGGCCCAAACCACGACTGCGGGCCTTCGTCTCGCCAGTGAGGCCCGGCTCCGGGGGATCCGCAAGCTCTCTATCGACCCGCTGCTTGTCGACGCGCTGACGCCCGACGCCAGCGGCGCGCCCCGCGTCGAGAACGACACCGAGATCTACGATCTGCTGGCCAGGCATCTCGAGAAGCAGACCACCGCCGGTATCCAGGGTGAGGTCCCCTCTGTGTTCCGCGTCTATGGCGCCGACGGCCGCCTGCTCGTCAGTTCGAGTCAGGTGCCCCTCTGGGCGGGCGACGCGCCGACCTGGCCCCACGTGGTCAAGGAGGCCGTGTTCCTCGACCTCGACAACGCCCCCGAGTTGCAGTGCTACATGGCCCAGACGGCCTGTCCCGTGCACGCGCCCGAGAGCAGGAAGGTCATCGGCTTTGTGTCGGAGCTTTTCGATGCCAACAGCCTGCTGGTGTTTGGGCTGGGCTTCGATCCGTACCGATTCAGCGGCCCCTCGGGCAAGGTCTACCAGTTCTTCTACCAGAGCCGCGGGCGGATGGTGGTGTCCTATCTCGATCAAGAGTCTGATCCCGGCAATCCCCGACTCGTGAAACACCCCCTCGACGCGCGGCTTGTCGACGGCCTTGATGATCCCGGACGCGGCGACGCCCAGGCCCTCAGCCTGCGCGGTTACCGCACCGCCGCCGGCCCGCTGAACGTTCTGATCGCCTATGATCGGCTGTTCGACAACCTGCCCATCTACATCTCCGTCTACCGTCGCGCGTCGGACGTGTACGCGATCATCTATCGCGCCGCCAGCATCGCCGCCGCCTGCTGCTTCATCGGCATCGCGTTCCTGTGCATCAACGCATACCGGAAAGTTCACAACGACATTGTCCGCCCGGTGCTGCTCCTCAACGAAGGGGCCCAGATCATCGGCCAGGGCGACCTCGAACTCAAACTGAAGATCCGCACCGGCGACGAGATCGCCGAGCTGGCCTCGTCGTTTAACAAGATGGCGTTGGCCCTCAAAGCCAACATCCGCCAGCTGGAGGAATCCGAGGAGCGCTATCGGAGCCTCGTCACCTCCATGCGCGACGGCATCTTCCAGTGCGATACCGACGGCCTGATCCGGTTTCTGAACCCCGCCGGCGTCGAGGTCTTCGGCTTTGACGACGCGGAGCATTCCTTGGGCCAGAACCTGGCCGAGGGCTTCCTGGAAGCGGCCGATTTCGAGCGGTTCACCGCCGAACTCAGCGAGAAAGGCTTCGTGGAACGGAGCCGCGTCTGGATGAAACGCCAGGATGGCCGCTCCATCTGCGTCGAACTCTCGGGCAACCTGATGCACGACGACGAACGGAACGTGATCGGCGTGGAAGGCATCTTCCGCGACGTCACGGAGAGCGTGCGGCTCGAACGGGCCGCCCGCGAACGGGCCGAACGCCTCAGCGCCATCAGCCAGATCGCCAACGTCATCAACTCGAGCCTCGAAGCGGGCCGCCTGTACGAGAGCCTTGTCGTCGAGGTGAAGAAGCTCGTCAATTTCGACTACGCCGAGTTGTCCCTCATCAGCGATCGAGGCGACGCCTTTCTGTCTCGGGAGTTGTGGCCCGAGCAGCATTCCCCCAATCCCGAGGGGCACCGCATCGACGACGAGGCGTACTGCTCGGCCTGGGTCGCCCAGCGCCGTGAATGCCTCATTGTCGACGACTTCAGCCAGGGCGAATGGCCCTTTGCAGCCCAGTTCCCCGAGGGCACGCGCAGTTGCGTGTCCGTGCCCCTCTACGCCACCGGACGCATCATCGGCACCCTCGATCTCGCGGCGCGCACGCCGGCCGCCTTCTCCGGCCACGACGTGGAAGTCCTCGAGCAGATGGCGCCTCACGTGGCCGTGGCGATCCGCAACGCGCAACTCCTCGAGAACCTCCAGGTTTCCCTCGAAGAAGTCACCCGCGCCCGCGAGAAGCTCCACGACGCCAACGAGGAACTCAAGACGCTGGATGAGATGAAGACGAACCTGCTCTCCAACGTGTCTCATGAACTCCGCACGCCGCTCGTCGCCGTCATGGGCTATACGGACATGATCATCAACGGCAAGGTTGGACCCGTCAACGAGGTGCAGAAGGACTACCTGGGCATCAGCCTGCGCAACATCGAGAAACTCGTCACGTTGATCGAGAACCTGCTCGACTTCTCCCGGCTCCATCGCGGGGCCGAAACCCTCGTGTTCAGCACCTTCGACCTCGTCGACTGCGCCCGGACAAGCCTCCAGATCGTGCAGCCCGTCGCCGACAGCCGCGCGATCACCCTTGAGCTTCGCGCGCCCGAAGAGGAGGTGCTCGTCGATGGCGACAAGGGGAAACTCGGTCAAATGTTCAACAATCTGCTCTCGAACGCCGTCAAGTTCAATCGCAGCGGTGGAACCGTGGTCGTCGAGATCCGCCCTACCGCCAACTCCGTCGCGGCCAGCGTGAGCGACACTGGCATCGGGATTCCTGCCGAGGCCCTGGACAAGGTGTTCACGCGGTTCTACCAATACGACAGTTCATCCACCCGGAAATACGGTGGCACCGGCATCGGGCTTTCCATCGCCCAGGACATCGCCCGTCTCCACGGCTCGCGGATCACCGTCACGAGCGAGAAGGGCAAGGGGAGCACGTTCCGCTTCAACCTGCCTCTCCGGGTGCCCCGGCCCGAGGATGAGGAGATCCCGGACGAAGCGGCCCAGACCGCGGAGACGCACCTTCTCATCGAACTCGTTACGCAAGATCGCGCGCTGTGCAACCAGATCCGGAGCCTCCTGGGCCCCGAGAGCATGGACGTGATCCACGCCGTCGGCGCGGAACACGCCATCGCCTTGGCCCGGCGGCACCGGCCGGACTGCATCATTCTCGACCTCGATCCTGATCGAGACGGCCAGGCCCTCTTGATCGATCCGCCCGAGGACGATGAAGTTCGCGAAGTGCCCGTCATTGTGCTCACCAACGACGACGATCTCTACGCGCAGTATCAGGAACGGGCCGCGTCCCGCGTGAAACGCGGGTTCCGCAAGAGCACCCTGCTCAGCGCGATCCAGTACGCCCTTCATCCGGGTGCGGAGGATCACCATCCGTTGGGCAATCGGATTCTGTGCGTCGACGACGATCCGGAGATCCTGGTGTTCATGCGGCGCTGCCTGGAGAACGCCGGGTTCGAGGTCGATCAGTGCCGGTCGGGCGAGGAGGCGCTGGAACGCGTGGCCACCCACGAGTACGGCCTCGTCCTGCTCGATATCGCGATGCCCGGCATGGACGGGTGGGAAGCGTGCAGCCGGATCAAATCCGACAGGGCGCTGGCGGGCATCAAGATTTTCATGGTGACCGCCAAACCCGTCGACACGGAGGCCCCGCACGTGCGCCAGGCCAAGGTGGACGGCTATCTGATGAAGCCCTTCAAGGCCGAGGACCTCACCGAACTGGTGCAGGGCTGCCTGTCCCTGCGGGCGGCCAAAGACGCTTGATGAGCGGCGTGGCGTCATCCCCCCGTCCCCGCGATGACGCCCGGCCCTACCGGCCGTATCACAAGGCCGCCATCGGCCGGCCGTTCCGGACGCTGCTGCGGTACAACGCGCCGTACTGGAAGGCCTACCTGGCCGGGGCCGTGTTCTCGCTGCTGTTTGTCACCGTCGAACTCGGCCTTCCCGTCGTCATCCGCCTCTTCGTCAAGCAACTCGTCGACGAGACGATGACCTACGCGGTTCTCTGGCTCTATTTCGCCGGACTCCTGGCCATTGCCGTTGGCACGGGCGTGGCCCGATACGGCCAGCGCCGCCTCATGATCGGCGCGTCGCGCAAGTTCGAGTACGACCTCCGAAACGACTACTTCCGCCACGTCCAGGCCTTGTCGCGCGACTTCTTCCACCGGGTGAAGACCGGCGATATCATGGCGCGCGCCACCAACGACCTGAACTACATCCGCATGTTCATCGGCCCGGGGATCATGGGGACGGTCGACATGATGCGCCTGCCCTTTGCCCTGGCCATGATGGTTTACTTCAGCCCGACGCTGACCCTGTTCGCCCTCATGCCGCTCCCGGCCGTCTCTCTCCTCGTTTATTTCTTCGTGATGTACATGCACCGCCAGTCCAAGCGCGTCCAGGAGCAGTTCAGCGTGGTTACCTCGCGGGCCCAGGAGAACCTGTCGGGCGCACGTGTCGTCAAGGCCTACGGCTCGGCGGATCGCGAACTGCGCGATTTCGAGATCGAGTCGCGCACCTACATGCGCGAGAGCATCCGGCTCTCGCTCGTGATGTCGCTGGCGTGGCCGCTGATCGGGCTCGTGATGGGCATCATCATCCTCGTGGTGGTCTGGAAAGGCGGGACCATGGTGATCGAGGGCACGTTGCCGTTCTGGGATCTGTCCGGTTTCATCGTGTGCCTGTTCATGCTGACGTGGCCCCTGGCGCAATTCGGCTGGGTGCTCAGCCTCTACCAGCGTGGCACCGTCGGCATGAGGCGCATGCTCGAGATCTTCGCCGAAGAGCCCTCCATCCACGACGACGAGCAAACCCGATTCGACATCACGGCCGTCCAGGGCGCGGTGCGGTTCGCAGGCGTCGGATTCGCCTACGACGGCCGCCCCGCCCTCGACGGAATCGACTTCGACGTGGCCGCAGGGCAGTCCATCGCCATCGTCGGCCCCACGGGCTCCGGGAAGTCCACCATCGTGTCGCTGCTGACGCGCGAATACGATCCCACCGCCGGCCAAGTCCTCATCGACGGCGTCGACGCGCGCCGGATCCCGATCCATGTCTTGCGCGACGCCATCGGCTATGTTCCGCAGGATCCGTTCCTGTTCTCGGACACCATCCGCGAGAACCTCACGTTCGGCCGGCCCGACGCCCCCCAATCCGCCATCGATCACGCCGTCGAGGTGGCCCAACTCGCCGATAGCATCGCCGAATTGCCCGACGGCCACGACACGCTGCTCGGCGAGCGCGGCGTCAACCTCTCCGGCGGCCAGAAGCAGCGGCTCACCCTGGCGCGGGCCGTGGTGCGCGAACCGCGCATCCTCATCCTCGACGACGCCCTGTCGAGCGTCGACACGCACACCGAAGAGGAGATCCTGACGCGCCTCAAGGATGTCACCGCCTCGCGTACGAGCATCATCATCTCGCACCGCGTGTCGACAGTCCGGCACGCCGATCTCATCCTTGTCGTGGATGACGGGCGTATCGTCGAGCGCGGGACCCACGACGATCTCGTGGCCCGTGGCGGGTTGTACGCGGACATGTACGAGCGCCAGTTGCTCGAAGACGCCCTGGAAGACGAGCCATGAGCGAGGGTTACCACATCGAGGACGAGGCCCAGGAACGCGCCTATGATGGGGGCCTCATGCGACGGCTCCTGGGCTATGTGCGGCCGCACCGCACCGCCATGATCGCGGCCGTTCTGCTCCTGCTCGCCGCCGCGATTCTCAGCAACCTCGTCCCGATGCTCAACATGCGTGCCGTCGATCGCTATATCAACAACGCGGAACGCGCCCGCCTCGAACAGCGTGCAACAGAACTCGGCGATGCGGCCGGCGCTGATGTACTCGAAGAGATCGAATCGGCCCGCGGCCGCGATCGAACCGAATTGCTGTCGCTGATCCTCCTGATCGGCGTGCTGATGCTTCTCGAGTCCGTGGTGCGATACGCCCAGAGCGTGATCGTGGCGCTGGTGGGCCAGAAGACCATGCTTGACATGCGCCTGGGCCTGTTCGCCCACCTCCAGAGAATGTCGCTCCGCTTCCTCGATCGCAATCCCGTCGGCCGCCTCATGACGCGCGTCACCAACGATGTCGAGAAGATCCAGCAGACGATCGTGAGCGGGATGGTGGAAGTGTGCAGCGACTTCATGACGATCGGGGTCGTGCTGGCGTTCATGTTCTACGTCAACTGGCGCCTCGCCTTCATCATCCTGAGCCCGGTCCCGTTCGTCTTCCTCACCACGCTTGTGTTCCGCGTCTACGCCCGCCGCACCTATCTCGAGATCCGACGGAGGATCGCCCGCCTCAACGCCTACATGCAGGAGAACATCAGCGGCATGCGCGTCGTGCAGATCTTCGGCCGTGAACGGGCCAACTTCGCCGAGTACCGACAGCGAAACGCGGAACACCGCGACGAGTGGTTCCGCCAGATCCGCTACTACGCGCTGTACTTCCCCATCATCGACTTCCTCGGCACGCTCGCCATCGCCCTCATCATCCTGTTCCACGGGAGAAGCATCCTCGCCATGCAGGCCGCGGGCAACCTCGCCGTGTCCATCGGAACCGTGTTCGCCTACGTCCAGTGGGCCGAACGGCTGTTCGGGCCCATCCGCGCCCTCGCCGATCGCTACAACCTCATCCTCGAGGCCATGGCCTCATCGGAACGCATCTTCGGCCTCCTGGATACGCCGGAGGAGATTGGCAACGCGCCCGACGCCATCGAGTGCACCGGCCTCGGCGGCGCCGTCGACTTCTCGCACGTGTGGTTCGCCTACGATCCCGATCAGTGGGTGCTCAGAGACGTCGACATCTCCATCGCGGCCGGCGAGCGTGTCGCCATCGTCGGCCATACCGGCGCCGGCAAGACGAGCTTCATCAACCTGCTCAGCCGGTTCTACGACGTCCAGCGGGGCAGCATCACCGTGGACGGAGTCGACGTGCGGGCCTATGAGAAGGCCTCGTTGCGGCGCAGCATCGGCGTCGTGCTCCAGGATGTGTTTCTCTTCTCCGGGAGCATCGAGCACAACATCCGGCTCGGCGATCACGATCTGGACGATGATCACATCCGGGCCTGCGCCGAGTACGTGAACGCCGCCCCGTTCATCGGGCGGCTGCCCGGCGGCTACGCGTACGAAGTGGGGGAGCGGGGCCAGAACCTGAGCACGGGCCAGCGCCAACTCGTCGCATTCGCCCGCGCGCTGGCCCACAATCCCCGCATCCTCGTCCTCGACGAAGCCACGTCCAGTGTCGACACCGCAACGGAAGCCCTGATCCAGGACGCCATCGTGAAGCTCATGGAGGGCCGTACCTCCATCGTCATTGCCCACCGGCTCTCGACCATCCAACACGCCGATCGCATCATCGTCATGCACCACGGCGAGATCCGCGAGGTGGGCTCGCACCAGGAACTCCTCGCCCGCCGCGGCCTCTACCACACCCTCTATCAACTCCAATACAAGGATCAGTTGGAGTCGGATTGACGGATTCTACGGGGCGGGTCGTGGCCGCAGCGCGGGTTACTTGCGAACGGGGATCCGCACCGGCAATTCCGGCATGTGGGCATGTTCTTCCGCGTCGGGCAGGTGCTTGAAGCCATCCGCGTAACGCCCATACCACAGCGCCGCAGGATACGCCGTCAGGCCGTGGAGGAGGACGCTGAAGAGCACCGTCGTCACAACCGTGTCGAAGATCACCATGCGCCCCGGGATCCCCGGCTGGCGCACCACGATGCACGCGAAGAGGATGGAGGCGAGGCCGCGGGGCCCGAACCATCCCAGAAAGGCCACCGACGGCCAGCGCAGCCGGGCGCGCACCAGCGAGACGGCCACCGGCGCCATGCGAATCGCCGTCAGGCTGAGCGCGGTGTACACGAGGACGCGCCAGTCCCAATGGTGTGCGGCGGGCGCAACCATCAAGGTGCCAAAGAGCATGAACGTCAGCAATGAGAGCAGTTGGCCCTCCGTTTCCGCGAAATCGAACAGGCATTCGCAGGGGGAATGGGCCGTGTTGCCCATGGTGAGCCCTGCGCAGAACGAGGCGATGAACCCGTTGCCGCCGATCCGCTCCGCGAACGCGTACGCGAGCAGGGCCTGGGCCAGTCCGGAAAGCTGGCGGAAACTGTGATTCATCGAGTTCGTCCGCTCAGCCCACACGATGATGCGTCCCCCGACAAGCCCGACGAACACGCCCGTGATCGGGCCCAGCACGAGTTGCTTGCCGATGAACGCCGGGCCGTAGGCCCCGCTGCCGCCTCCCGCGCATGCGGCGAACAGCAACACCAACGGCAGGACGATGCCGTCGTTCAGGCCGCTCTCGACGTTCAGCGTCTGACGCATGCGCACGGGAATCCGCGTGTTGTTGACAACGGATAGTCCGAGGGCGGCATCCGTCGGGGCGAGAACGGCGGCCAGCAGCGCGACTTCCCAGAACCCGAGCGACGGGAGAAGGAGTCCGCCGACCACCGCGCCGGCCAGGACGGTAAGTGGCAGGCCGATCAGAAGCAGGCGGAGGGGCAACGTGTACTCGCGGCGCAACACGGCGAAATCGATCCGTGCCGCGTCGGTGAAGAGGACGAGCACCAGGGTGAGTTCCGCCAGGATCTGAACCGCGGGATCATCGAGGTGCAACTCGGCCAGGCCGAGCATTCTCGGCCCGACCGCGAGTCCGAACGCCACGAACACCATGGGCGCGGTGATCGGGCTGCGAGTCAGGCGGGCCGAGAACAGGCCAAACGCCAGAACCCCTAAGGTGATCACGACAAACGTCTGATCTTGCAGCATTGGCCCGTCCCCAGTCGGCCGTGGCGCGTCCAGCTACCTCGCCACGTTCATCCCCAGCATGACGTCGGAATTGAGGCTCCGATCCTCGATCCGCTCGCCGTCCCGGAAGCGGCACCCGACGACGCTCGCCGCCACCGCGTCAGGCCCGATGTAGATCTGTGTCTTCTCCACGTCGACGAAGTCGCAGGCATGAATCAGGGCGGCGCCCTCCTCGATCCGCACGCACGGCGCAGAGGCGCTCTGCCTGCCCCATCCCGCGAAATGGCACGCCGTCAAGGTTACCGTCCCCTTGCCCCGGACGATCACCTGTTCATTCGTCTGGTCCATGGGCCAGAACCCGCAGTTCGTCAGCTTCACCGGGCCCCGGTTCTCCGGCCCTACGTTGACGGTTCCCATGAACTGCCCGTTCTCGAAGGCGATCCCGGCGTGCTCCTGCGTCGCGTCCACTTGAACCGCCAAGGGAGACAGATCCGCCCCGCACTGCGTCAACATCACATTCGGTGCGCCCGCCTGTGTCTGGACGAAATGGAATCCGACTTTGGCGAAAATGCAGAAACAGTCCCGCATATACTCCCAATCCGTCTTGCCGATGAGGAATCCCGTGAAGTTCCGCGCCAGATACTGCTGAAAGGGCACCCAGTTCTGATTCACCGCCTCGGCGGTCGGGTGGGCCGCCCGCGCCCAACTGTGGGGATTGAAGTGGACGTTCTCGATGCGCCCGATGTCCGTCGTCTTGTCGATGAAGATCCCCACCTTGAGCGGCTGCCCGAACACGTTGCTGATGTAATGCAGTTCGTTGGCATGGGTTCCGAAATCGATGCCTTTGTAAGGGTTGACGAGCGTCACGTTCACGACGGAGCCGTGCATCCCCTTGCCCTGGATACACCAGGGATAGGGCACAACGGCCGTCACGTTCTGTTCGGGATAGAAGATCGTCACGCCGTGGATGCCGCTGCTCTGGTTGAGCGTGATGAGCGGGGGCCCGTCCTCGTTGCCCTTGCTGCCTGTCGCATAGAGCATCGTGCCTTTGCCGATATCGGCGTGATGCGGGCTTTCCCACACCCCCCGCAGCGTCACGCCCTGCGGCACGTTGAGGGCACCCCCGAGCCGGTAGGTGCCTGCCGGCGCGAACACGATCCCGCCCGTGGGCGCGGCCGCGTCCAGGGCTGCCTGAAACGCCTTGGTGTCATCCGTGTTCGCATCGCCCGCCGCGCCGTGCTCGCGCACATTGGTCGTCCATAACGTCGCCTCGGCCGCGTTCGGCGGCGGCGAGGCCGGCGCTTCGGCGGCATGCGCCCCCGTTGCCATCACGATGAGCAGCGCGAAACACAAGCACATGAGGGGGTAGATCGAGGGCCACATAGTCTATCTCCTGCATCCGGCGTCGAACCGCCGGCAAACCATCCCTGTCGCATCCACCTTACCTGTCCCGGCCGGGCCTTGGCAAGGCGCCTTGCCATTGCGCGAATGGGCGCCTTGCCATTGCGCGAATGGGCGCCTTGCCATTGCGCGAATGGGCGCCTTGCCATTCCGTGAATGGGCGCCCTGGCCCGTCAGCGCGAATCCGGGTGGGGGAGAGGCCAGCCTGCTGCTACAAAGGCCCGCGCCTGGGCCGGCCCGGTGATCCGTCCCTCGAGCTGAGCATCCTCAACGGCAGTGAGGATCTCCGAGAACAGTGGCCCGGGCCGGTAGCCCATCGCCAGCAAGTCCTTCCCGTTCAGGAGCGGAGCCGGCTTGACTTCCTCCGGCCTCAACTCGGACACGTAGTGCTCAAGCCACTGGATCGCTTGCAGATCGCGATGGCTCGCCAGGCAATCCAGCCGGCACAACTCGAGCAGTTCCGGGAATCCATCCTCCCGCACAAAGCGTTTCAGCTTGCTTTCCCGCATCTTGGGCGCGTTCGCCAGGCGCATGTGTTCGCCGACGAGGTATACGATCCGCTCCGTGGCCGCGTTCGGCATGCGCAACCGCCGGCACACCTTCCGCGCCTCCTCCGCGCCCACCTGATCATGGTTGTTGAACCGGATGCGATCCTCGACAGTCTGCGTGTGGGGTTTGCCCGCATCGTGGAGCAGCACGCCCATCGCCAAGGCCGGCGACGGATCCGTCATCTCGTCAAGCATGAGGAGCGTGTGGGTGAACACGTCCCCCTCGGGATGGAACTCCTCGGGCTGCTCGACGCCCTTCATCCGGGCGACTTCCGGCAGCACGTGTTCGAGGAGCCCTGTCTCGTCGAGCAGTTCGAAGGCGCGCCGCGCGCCGCCTTCGGTGAGGATTTTGAGCAGCTCGTCGCGCACCCGTTCCGGGCTCGTCCGCCGGATCGACGGCGCCGACGCGCGCATCGCCGCGAACGTCTCCGGCGCGATGGCGTATCCCAACCGCGCGGCGAACCGCACACCGCGCAACAGACGCAGGTGATCCTCTTCGAACCGCTCGGCCGGTTCACCGACGGTGCGAATCACGCCGGCCCGCAGATCGGCCTGCCCGCCGACGTAGTCGAGCACGGCGCCGGCCGCGGGATCGTAGAACATCGCGTTCACGGTGAAATCGCGGCGGCGTGCGTCGGCTTCCTCGTCGACGTACTCGACTCGCACCGGATGCCGCCCGTCGTCGTAGGGCCCGTCCCTGCGGAACGTGGCCACCTCGAACGTGCCTTCCGGGAAGACTGCGAGCACGACGCCGAACGCCTCACCGAGCGGCACGGTGTGCTCGAACAACGCCATCACCTCGGCGGGCCGCGCGTTCGTGGCGACGTCGTAGTCCCTCGGAG
>JAFGTL010000333.1 GCA_016934125.1 Candidatus Hydrogenedentota bacterium | reverse complement strand
TGCGCTTGGATGAACTCGATCTTCTCGTCCACCGAGGCCTCCTCGGCGCCCACGGTGTGCACGAGGTCGTCGGTGATGTAGCGGAGCACGCCCCGGAACGCCGAGATCAAGTCATACAGCGTGACATCGAGCAGTTCTTCCTCTTCCTCGTCGGGCTCGATGCGAGGCTTGGCCTCGCGCGCATACCAGTCGGCACGGCGTTCCTCGAGCAGTTGGAGGAACTCGGACACGTCGCGGAACTTGCGGTACTCCATGAGCTTCTCGACGAGTTCGAGCCGGGGATCTTCCTCGTCGAATTCCTCTTCGTCGTCCTGATCGGCCTCGGCCGGGAGAAGCATCTTCGATTTGATCTGGATGAGGGTGGCCGCGAGCACGAGGAACTCCCCCGTCACGTCGAGGTTCTCTTCCCGCATTACATCCAGGAATCGGAGGTACTGCTCGGTGATCTTGACGATGGGGATGTCAAAGATGTCGATTTCCTGGGACTTGATGAGGTAGAGGAGTACCTCGAAGGGCCCCTCGAACATGTCGAGGTGCAAGCGGAGCACTTCGTCCGTGGCCGCATCGACGATGAACTCGTCGGCGGGCGCGGGGCCGTCGTGTTGGATATCGTTCTCGGGCGTATCGACTTGGGGCATTGGGCTCTCTACGTTCCTATTCGCTGGTACGGGCGGTACATGACATCTCGACGTCCAGAGTGATCTCGCCGCCGTCGACGGCGGCGATGGCGCGAACTTGATCGATGCCGGCCGCGCACGCGAGCCACTGGCACGCCATGGCATCAAAGGAGTCGAAGGTATGGCCGCGGATCAGGTTCTCTTTGGCGAGGAGGCGGCCGGCCTCGGCAATGCGCTCGACACAGGCATAAGGCCGGATGCAGACGTACAGGTTCCCGGGGCCGGGAATCGCGGCCGGCTCGGGGCCGGGGCTGTCGAGGAAGCGCTCGGCCGCGGTTCGGCTGGTGCTGAGCAGGAGTCCGTCGCGATGGGGGCCCGCTGTCGGCTCGATGGACGGCCCGCCGATCATCGGAAGGCGGAGCCGGCGGGAACCCTCGTCGAACCGCGGCACGGAGGCCCATTCGGGTGTGCCCTCGGGGATCGCGGGCAGGGCCGCGACAAACCGATCGAGCGCGTCCTCGGGGGCGTCGAATGTGCCCACGATCTCGGGGGTCGGGAACATCTCGTTGACGTCAAGGCCGCACCAACTCAGCCGGATGCCAGGCCCGAGGGGCCCAAGCAGACGCGTGAAGAACGCGGCCAGCCCGGGCGACTCGCCTTCGGCGGGGCTCTCCCAGGCAACCCACTCCTCCTCGGACAGGATCGGGGCGTCGAGGCCCTGCCCCAACGCGGCCCAGAGATCGCGCACGCTCTTGCCGAAGTTGGCCGAGACGACGAGCATGCCGTCGGGCGGGGGCACGAGGCGCTGGGGCGACACGCCGGCAAGCAGCGCATCCCATTGCTCGCGGCAAGCCGGCCTCAGCTTGGCGCGGCACTTCACGTGGGCGGCCGCGGCGTCGACGTACGCCGCGAACCGGATCGACTCGAACACGTCACCGGCAGGATCGCCCTCGGACAGCGTGAGCGTGCCCCGGACATCCTCGCTGCCGGCGGCGCCGTGGCCTATGAGGAGGGCGTCGTCGCCGAGGGCCTCCTCGGGGGCCAAGGCGAGGGCGGTGACGAGCGCCGAGCGGGATGGGGACAGGGCGAGGACGCGTCCGCGCACCGCGTAGTAGAGGCCGGGGTCGGGCAGGCGGCGCAATTCGAGGCCGCCCGCGGAGTCGCGCTCGATCCCGGGCACGAAGCCGTGCAGGCGCTCGATGAGCGTGCCGACACGCGACATCTTGGTGAGCACGAGCACATCACTGAACGCGGCCAGATCGTTGCCGGTGACGTAGAGCCCCTGGTGGAACAGGTTGTTGAGGATCCAGTCGGGCACGGCGCCGGGCAGGCCCGCCGGCAGGGCGAGTTCCTGGGCGAGGGTGTCGCGAACGCGCGCCAGCGGCGTGGATTCGGGCAACGCCTGCCACACGGCCGACTGGGCGATGCGCTGCCGCGCGTTCAGCAGATCGGTGAACTCGACGCGGTACTTCTGATCGGCCGGCGTGAGACGCGCAATGCTGCAACTGTCGCGCGTCGTCCAGGCCGCGTAGGCGAAAACAACCAGGATGATGAGGACGAGGAAGCGCCCGCAGCCGAAACGGCGCCGGGCGGTGTTGCGGCGCTTGGGCGCGCCCTTCAGGCGGCCCCCGCTGTATACCCGTGGCACCTCGCTCATGGCTCGTACTCGCCGAGGGTGATCGCGGCGTACTCGCCCAAGGCACCGTCGTCGCCGGGAACCGCCACGTGCATGCGGCCCGGCTTGGGTTCGAACACGACGCAATGCCGCGTCAGCGGGTTGAATATGGCGCCTTGCTCCAGCGGGGGCGCAGCGGGATCGGCCTCCGGGGGAGCCGAATCCGCCAGAAACACCTGAATCTCGGGCACGGCGACGATGCGTTCCTCGCTGAGGAGTCCGCGGAGGCGCGTGTATCGGGCACGGGCCTCGGCGTCGATATCGCCGGCTTCGGGCTCGATGCCCAGCAGGATCCCCTCCTCGGGCGCACGCACGACGGCCGTCTCGCCGAACTCGATAACGCGGGCGGTGGCCGAGGAGCGTTCCGCAACGAGCACGTGGTAGCCGCGCAGATGGGGCTGATCGAGGCGCGCCATGGCCGATTCAAGGTTGTCGGCCCCGGCCAGGACATCGCGGAGGACGAACTCAACGGGCGGCCCGTCGACGGACGGCTCGCCCCGGGCCGGCACGCGCTCGGCGCACACCACGATGCCGGCATCGTTCATGCCGGTGAACACGCCCGCGTTCCAGGGGAACCCCACCTGGACAAAGGCACAGCCGGACTCGGGGCGTTCCTTGATGACGACAGGCGGCTCCGGCTCCGCCCAATCGAGGTTGCGGCCCACAAGGACGTCGTCCGCGCCGGCCCGGCTTCCCACGACGGCGAACATGGTGCAGAAGGGGGCGCGATACAGCTCCGCTACGTCGGCATGGGCATGGATCGTCGGCGCGATCTGAACGAGCCAGAGCGCGTCAAAGGGCATGCCCGCACCGCCGGCCATGCCGTCCAGTTCCCGGAGGACACCGTCGGACAGGCCCGCCAGCATGGGACGCGCGCCGATCCCGAGCCGGGGCAGGGCGAAGGTGGTGAGATTGATGAACGGGGGCGCGAACTGCCACAACCCCTCCTCGGGAATGAGGAGGCCCGAATCGCAGGGGGCGACGATACGTTCCTGGTATGCGGCCGCAATGGCCTCCCGGAACGCGGCCGCGCGCTGAAACCCGATGCCGTAAGGCGAGCCGGTGAGTGTGAGGTACTGGGCGCCGCCGAGCGCCTCGGCCCCGGCCGGGGCGGCGGGTTCGGGCTCAGGTTCGCTCTCGCCGCGCGTCATCAGCAGGGAGAACTGCCGCGAAAGCCACTCCTCGATCCGCGGCCCGAAGAAACTCATGGCGGTCTCGTAGCACAGGTGGCTGTAGGACTCGGCCGGGGCGAAGTACAGCAGGTAGTCGTTCGCCAAGCCCACCGAGAACTGGGCCGCGTAACCGCGCGCCAAGGCGCGCTCGCGCATCCGCAGCGCCAACTCGACGCAGGGCTCGCCGGGATAGAACGTGAGTAGGAGGTCGTCGATCTCGAGTGTCTGGATCACCGTGGTCGAGGAGAAGAGGTCGGGGGCGATAGTGGGGGGCAGTTCGGGCGTCGCATAGCCGATGGCGAGCTTGGCGTCGCCGCAGGAGATGGTATCGGCCGTCTTCATCACGAGTTGGGCAAGGAGCCGGCCGACGGATTCCGTCTTGCCCCAGCCGCTCTTGCCTTCGGGATTGGCGCACGTCTGGTTGCCCTCGGCGCCGTTCATGAACATGGCCACGCAGCCGTCGCCGGCGCGCTGCTCGAGTTCGGCGTAGTAGAAGCCCGGGTAGTCGGCCGAGATGCTGAACTGATCGGCACCGCCCACGGAGGTGGGATGGGCGGCGAAGTTGGCCACGATGGCGATGGGATTCCCGTCGGAGTCTTCGACGCGGATCACCCCCACCTGCGAGTCAACCGGGCCGTCCTTATCGCGGCGGTTGACGGAGAGGCCCTCCTGGGCGGCCGTGGCGAAGCCGATGGCGGCGCGCTTCCGGGCCTGGTAGGCGGCGCGCATCGCCTCGGCGAAGCGGCCGGCGGTTTGTTCGAGCACGTCCGGCATGAAGCGTCCCGACACGGAGCGAAACAGAACACCGCGGATCATGCCGCCTTGGGCGCTGTGGGTGTGGGTGGCGGTGAGGATGATGTGCTCGGGTGGCACCTCCTTGGGTGCGAGTTCGAGCACGCGGGCGCGCAACTCCTTGTTGATGGCACAGAGGTCGGCAGAAACGAGGAACAGGCCGGTGTCGCCGTCGTTGAGGTAGAGGCAGCGCACCCACACGGGATCGTGGACAGCGGTGGCGCCGCGGCCGAGGCGGTCGTAGTAGCCGTTCAGGGGGGTGCCGAGCGGCGGGGTGATCTCCACCTTGGCCGCCCCCGCCTCAAGGGCATGCGCTCCCCCTTGAGTCAGGCAGAGGGCTATGAGCAGAACCAGCGGGACTCGCCTCATCACCATCATTCACCGACAAAGTTTGGGGCCCGCTTCTCGAGAAACGCCGCGATCCCCTCTGCGGCGTCCTTGCTGGCAGCCGTCTCTGCGAACCCTTCCGCTTCCAACGCGCTGCCCCGATCGGGATGCAGCGCCCGCTCGCGAACCGCGCGGAGGATCGCGCGAACCGCGACGCGCGGTTGCTTGGCCAGGGCTGCGGCCAAATCCCGAGCCGCCCCCATCAACTCATTTTCCGGCAAGACCTTACAAACGAGGCCCGCCTCCAGCGCCTCGGCGGCCGACACCATGCGTCCCGTCAGCATCCAGTCCAACGCCCTCGCCTCCCCGACGATGCGCGGCAGCCGGTGGGTGCCGCCCCATCCCGGGATGATGCCCAGGTTGATCTCGGGCTGGCCGAACCGGGCCGTGTCGGACGCGAGCCGCAAATGGCAGGCGAGTGCCAGTTCGCACCCCCCGCCCACCGCAGTGCCGTTCACCGCGGCGATGACGGGCTTCGTGCAAGTGGCAATGGCGTTGATTGTCTCCAGCCCCTCCGCGAGGAGCCCGCCTTCCGCGAAGGCGTCCCGGAGCGATTCCTGAATGGTGGGCACATCGGCCCCGCCGCTGAACGCCCGTTGGCCGGCGCCGGTGATCACGATGCAGCCAACCGCGTCGTCGGCCTCGAGGCCCACCACGGCGGCCCGGATCTCGCGCACCAGATCGAGGGACAGGGCGTTGACTTTGGGCCGGTTCAACGCAATCACGGCACACCCGTCGCCTTGTTCGACGGAGATGAACCGGTACTCGGGCGTACTCTCACACGGCATGGACGCGCTCTCCCTGTTCGGAATCCTGGGGCAGTTTAGCACACCTGACGCCGCGATTCACCCGCCGCCGTGCCGGGACACACCGGGAAACGACGGATCAGCGCATCCGGTACACGACAAACCCGATTACGAGCAGCACCGGCACGATGAGCAGGAGCACGCCCAGCGCTTTGCTGGACGAGCCTCCCCCACCGCTGCCGCCACCAGCGGAGGCCACCTGAGCGCCTTCGGGGGCCTGGGCGGGGTAATCCAGGTAGTCCTTGAGGTCGACGTGGACGTAGGTGCGCGATGAGGCGACTTTGAAGCCTTCCGCGTAGGCGATCCACATCTCGAGCGAGGTGGCGTCGTAGACGACATCGAGCAGGTTCCCGTCGTCATCGGCCAGGCGGCGGGACAGCTCGATCATGCGGCGCCCGTCGTATCCGCCGTAGAACGTGGTGAGATGCTCGTAGGCGGCCTCGTTGTTCATGGTGAAGTAGATGACATCGTCCATGATCTTCGGGGCCACCTCGTCGGTAGGGTCGTTGGGGCCCCAGAAGATGAGCGGATTCGGATCGCCGGCGTAGGCCTTGACCTTGACGGCCCCCATCTGGCGTCCGGATCCCTCGGGCGCGCCATCGCCGATGTAGAACCGGTATTTCTTGATCTGCGGCGTCGTCCGGATGATGTCGACCGCCTCCTGGAGGCTGTGGGCGTCGTAGAGGATATCGCGGAACATGGTGGTGAAATGGGTGCCGTTGAGCTTGTACGGTTTGTCGCCGTCGGGCGAGGCGCCCTTCTCGGAGAGGGCGATGCCCTGGGCGTTCATGCCGG
>JAFGTL010000332.1 GCA_016934125.1 Candidatus Hydrogenedentota bacterium | reverse complement strand
TTCTCGGGATCCGGCGTCCACTGGCCGGTGTGCTCATACCACCCCGCGTCGATGATGAAGAAATCGAATCCGTAGGGATCCATCTCCGCCACTTGGCGGGCGAGGAAGTCCCCGTCCACGTTGAAACGCGTCGTATACCAGTGATTGTACGTGAAGGGATAGCTGGGCGGAGGCCCGCCGTACAGGTTCCGCTGCAAGGCGGCCCGCTGCCGCATCCACGTGGCGCGGCTCGCCCGCTCGTCGGGTTCTGTCGTGGCCGTCACGGTGAGCACCGGCCCGTCGATGCTCTCGCCGGGCTCGAGCACGAGTTGGGTTTCGTGTTCCGGGAGCCGGATGGCGAAGGCCAGTCCGGGGCCGGTGCCCGTCAGCGTCGCCTGCCATCCCCCGCACCAGTCCAGGCTGCAATACAGCCGCGCGCCATCGTCGCCGGCAACCACCCAGTACGGGTTGACGCCGTCCGACTCACGGCGATCGCTGCTGTGGAGCCGGCTGCCGAGGGCCACCGAATCGCCGGGGCCGAGCGCCTGCTCTTGCGGCTCGAAGGAGAGCGCCTTCCACCACCGAACCGTGTGCGCGGCGCCCGGGAGATCCCAGGCAGCCGCCCACACCGGATACCAGGCCACGGCCTTCGCCGCAGGGCCGTCGTTCGTCAGCCGGATGTGGGCGCGGAACAAGGATCCCTCCCGGGCGAGATCCACGACCCACGTCATCACGAGCCCGCCGTTCAACGTACACGCGGCCTCGGCGCGCTCAAACACCGGATGCTCGACTCGGCGCCACGCCGCGCCGGCCGGGCCAGCGGGCACCAAGTCGGCCGGTGCCCAAGCGTCCAACGCCCGGCCCGTGTCGGCTTCGTGGAACACCGCGCGGCCGCTCTCCTTCCACGCCGCCGACAGGATGCAGGGGACGCCCGAATCCGTCGTGCCCAGGTTCAACTCAACGCTTCCGTTGCCGAGTCGTTCTGCCATTGCGCCTCCTGCCAGCACCAGCGCCGCGCCGATCACCGCCGCGCATGCGCTACACCTTCGCCCGATCCCGCCGATGCCCATGCTCGCCATCATCACCTCGTGTCAGTTTGCTCTAGTCGGTTGCAGGCCGCGCCACGAGCGTGACGCGTTCCGTCTTTGCTCCCAGTTCCATGCGCGCCCCGTGCGGGTTCGCCACCCAGATGACGCCCGTCAGATCCGTTACGCCGAGAGCGCTCTCGTCCTCCTCGACGAGAAAGGCCGGGCGATCAACGGAGTCATACACGGAGCAGTCCACGAACGTCAATCCGCCGAGGTGCTCGACCAACTGGGGCCGGCGCAGCGCCAGCATGAGGGGAATCCGGGGGCCGTCATGCTCGACGTCCGCCGCAGCCCACGTGTTGCGCCAGTGGCAGTTCACGAACCGGAGGCCTGCGCCGAGGCACGATTTGTCGTAGACATACAGGCCCGCCTTGGCCGTGTTCTCCACCGTGCAGTCCCGGAACTCGATCACGCCCTGTGGCCCGTCGTCCTTCAGGGCGCCCACCGCGATGCCCGCGTCCCGCCCACCGCGCACGAGGCACCGCTCGAACAGGACGGACACGGGATCGCTCGTCCGCGACAGGTTCTTGACGTACACGAGGATGCCCGCGCCCGCGTTATCCGCCATGACACAGTTCCGGATGACGCAGTTGACGAGCTTCTCTTCCGGCCGGTTCGGTTCCAGATCGATGCCCGCCTCCGGCGAGGTGCCACCGGTGCTCGACAGCGCGCAGTTCTCGATGAGCAGATTCACCGCGCTGATCACGCTGATGCCCTGCCGGTGGTGCCCGTGGCACACGACGTCGCGGATCGCGACGTCCGCGCAATACGGCAGTTCCTCGGTGGCGCCCAGGTAGATTCCGTCGCCCCCGCTGTTCTCGAGCCGGAGCCCCTCGACACGGACCCGCCGGCATCCCATGAAGTCCAGCGTCATCCGCCACTCGGCCGGTTGGTACGGCTCGGACTGGTAGTCGTCCTTCCGCATGCGGAGCGTCGCGCCATACCCGCGGAGCGTGACGTCGTTCGCGTTCACGGCCCTGAACAGGCAGTCGCCCTTCCCCTTGAACGCGCCCGCCTTGGCCACCACGAGCACGCCCGGCTCGAACACAAGGTCGAGATCGCTCCGCAGGGCGATGGGCGTCACGATCCACGGCCGTCCCACGTACGGGACCACCACCGTGGCCGCGCCCGAGTCGATGGCCCCCTGGATCGCGCCCGTGGCGTCGTGTTCGTCGAACCCCCACCACGCCGCGTTGACCACCGAGCCCGTTCCCGAAAGGGCCTCGCGGGCCCTGGCCGGATCCGCCGCATCAGGCGGCCGCAGTTCGCCCGGCTCCGCCGCCGCTGATGCGCCGCCTGCCACGACAAAGCTCCACACGACAAGTCGCGTCCACAACGTGCCCATTGCGGTGCTCCCTTCGGCCAGTACGCCGGTTGCGTTGCCCCATAGTACCGGGATCGCGCGGGCATCGCCAAGCCGCCGGGGGCGTGGCGCGGTCCGTGCGCGCTCGCTCCCGGTGCAGACTCCGGCCCACGCCACAGGGCGTGGGTTCAGCCGTCCCGCCGGGACTGGCTGAAGGGGCC
>JAFGTL010000331.1 GCA_016934125.1 Candidatus Hydrogenedentota bacterium | reverse complement strand
GGCACGCGCCCTTCCTGCACTGGATCCGCCGGATCGCCACCCGCGTGGGCTATCGCTACTGGCGCCAGAAGGCGCGGCGCCAGGATCTTCAGGACGCCGTCGAATCGCATTACAGGACCGGCCTGGTTTCCCCGGAGGATCAGACGCCTTCCGAGGCCGCGGAATCGCTGTTCCACCTGCTCGAGCAGCTCGATCCCAAGGATCGCCTGGTGCTCACACTGTTCTACTTCGAGCAATGCGACACGCGCGAGATCGCCGAGCGCGTCGGCTGGAGCCACACCTTGGTGCGGGTGCGCATGCACCGGGCGCGTCAGCGGCTGCGGACACTTCTCGAACAGGCGGGACTGGGGAGGGAAGAGCGTGAGTGATCCCCTCGAATACCTCGACCGGCTGGCCGCCCGTGCCCGGCAGGAGCCCATGCCGCCCGTTCCCGGCTTCGATGGCCGGATCCCGGTGCGCGGCGAGCACCATGCGCGATCCGGCGTGCGGGCGCCGTTTCTGGTGTTCTCGAGCGGTTACGTGGCCCTGGCCGCGGTGGCGGGCGCGGCGGGCATCGTATTGCTCAACACCCTGAACGATCCGCTGTCCGGGTTCTTCTACCTGGCGAACGCGGCGATGCTATAGAGGAAAGACGGGATGACAATGGCAACGGACAGCGGCCATGACGCCACGCCGGCATGGCGGCGGCCCTGGCTGAGCGCGTTCGGCCTGGCCACGGTGGTGTTCCTTTCCGGGGCGGTTGTCGGTGCGGCCGTGGCGTCGAGCCTCATGTGGCGCCATTCCCTGGACTCCATCCGCCGGCCCCGGCTCGATCCAGATCGCATTGTCGAGCAGATGCGGGAAGACCTCGGCCTGACGCCCGAACAAGAGGGGGCGATCCGCCAGGTGTTCGTGGAACACGAACGCAAAATGGCCGAATTCCGGGCGGAAGGATTCGAGAAGATGAGAATCCTCCTTGAGGAAACACAGGCCGCCATCGAGGCCGTGTTGACGCCCGAACAGGCCGAGCGTTCCCGCGAGCGCTTCAACCGCCTGCGAGAACGCATCCTGCCCCATGCGCCGGGCCATTCCGACACGCCCGGCGACACGCCCCCGGCCCCGTAGCCGGGCCGGCTCCTACACTCCCGCCAGCCTGAGAATCCGCACCTGGAACGGCGCGAATCGCAGTCCGAGCCGGTGGCTGGGCACGGGGGTGATCCGCTCGCCCGAGCCCACCTGCTCGATGCTGTCCGGCGGTTCGGCGAAGGTCACGTCGGCGGACAGGGCCTCCGGGGTGCCGTTCACGGCGAAGAGGTAGGCCATGCCCCGGTGCCGTTTCACCAGGGTGGACAGGCCGGGCGTATCGGACACGGCGATCTCCGGCGGGGCCTCGACGGACAGCAGCACCGGGATCAGCGCGTCGATCTCCGCCGCGACAGCCTTCATCTCAGGCCACCGCTCCGCGAAGGGGTAGTCGGGATCGCGGCGCATGTCGAACCAACTGTAGAACACGAGGCCGTTGGCGCCCTCGGCGATGCACTGCCACGCCATGGAGCGCAGTTCATCGAGCGTCGGGGGCCGCTGCTTCTTCTTATCCTCCTCGGCGGACTTGTAGTTGGCCCAGTTGAAGGCCTGCGGCACTTGCCAGACCGGGCGGTGCCCGCCCACCGCCTCGGCCGTCTTGCGCGTCCACTCGCCGGCCATGGCCGCCGGCCGGTGCGGAATGGGATAGGGATCCGTGCCGATGACGTGGTAGCTGGGAAGGTAGGCGCGCACGTCGTCCACCTGATAGAGCACCACCCACGTCGGGTGGCCGGGATCGAGTTCCTCGAGCCAGCGCCGGTGCGTGGCGAGGCGGGAGAGCATATCGAGGGGCAGCTCGTCGTTGATATACCACGCCAGCAGGGCCGGGTGATCGCGCACCGCCTCGACCTGCCGCTCGATGTAGGGCCGCTCGTCTTCCTCGCGCTTGATCGCCGGCGGGCAGTAGCGCGTCCCGAAGTAGCAGTCCTTCACCGAGTAGATCACCTTCAGGCCGCGCCGGTGGGCCGCGTCCATCTGCTCCACCGAGGGCGGGCCGTACGGCATGAGGCAGTTGAAGGCGCTCTCGGCGTAGACGGCCAGTTCCTCGTCGGTGATTCCCGACCAATACATGCCCAGCGGAAAGAAGGGCTCCCCGTTCAGGATGAGGCGGTTATGCCGATCGATGAAGGCCGTCCGTTGCGGTGTGCCGGCCACCCGGGCCACCTCGGTTTCGCTCTGCGACAGGACGTCGCCGGAGGCCTTGTCCACGAGGGACACCTGGATGCGGTATCGCCCGGGAGCGAGGTCGCGGGCGGGGATTGCGAGGTCGGTGCCGGCCGGATCGAGCGTATCGAGGGCGCCGTGGGCCGTGGCCGTGTTGCCCTGGGCCGGGAAGAGGCGCCACTGCAGCCCGACGTCATCCACCTCTTGCTCGTAGTCGGCCAGGTTGAGTTCGGCACGGATCCGGATCGATGCCGGACCGGCATCGGTGATCTCGTCGCGGTAGTTGGGTTCCAGCAGCAGCGTGCTCATCGGGTTCTCGCGAACCAGCCGCACCGACACGTCGTCCCACCACGCGGTTCCCGTCATCCCCTGGCGCACGTACATGGTGATCGAGCACCGGGCCGCCTCCGGCGGGACACGGCCCGTCACGGCCTGGATGTAGTGCCAGTCCGCGTCGCCCTTGATGCCACGCGGATAGCAGCCGCCCAGGTACCCGCCCGAGCCGTCGTACCACTCCGCGCAGATCGTGGCGCCCGTGTCCTTGCCGGCCACGCCTTGTGCCTTCACCCAGGCGGCGATCTCGTACCGGCGGCCCGGTTCAAGGGCAACGGCCCGGCCACTCAGGACGTAGCGGGCGGCGTCGGCGTTGTCGTAGCGCAAGGCGGCCGTCCCGCCCCGGCCGGCTTCGGCCTCCCGGCGGAACACCTCTCGCGGCCCGCCCCAACCTGCGGCCATTCCGTTGTCGGCCGCCACCTCGAACCCGGGGTTCTCAGCCAGATTCGGACCAACCGCCTCGAATCGCAGGCCGTCGACGCCGGCGAACACGGCGAGTCCGGCAACCACTACTGTGAGCATGACGACTCCCTCATCCGGCCCGGTGGCCGGCATTGACGCGTCGGCCGCCGCCCCGGGGCTTCCGCCGGCCAAGCCGGCACGGCGTCCGGACGCCATTGTGCACGTTTTCGCCCCGTGACGCCAGCCGTCCGGCGGAGTCCGGCTCACTCGAACAGGGCGAGTTGATCGCCTCCGGGCCGGCGGAAGTGGGCCGCCGAGAGGGCCGGGCCCGGGCCGTCAAGGCCGCATTTCCGTTGGGCTACGGCGAACAGGGCGGCGGTCTGTTCGGCGAAGAAGCCTTCACCCGCCATGCGTGAGCCGAACCGGGAATCGTTGAGCTGGCCGCCGCGCACCGCACGGATCCGATTCAGCACCTTGTCCTTGCGATCGGGCAGATGGCGGGCGAGCCAGTCTTCGAACAGGGGGCCGACGGCGCGCGGAAGCCGGAGCATC
>JAFGTL010000021.1 GCA_016934125.1 Candidatus Hydrogenedentota bacterium | reverse complement strand
ACCCCGAGGGCACGACGTTCTGGTGGCGGGCCAAGGATGGCTCGGCCGTGCTCGCCTGTAACATCCCCGATTACAGCTCGGATGGGGACCATGTGCTGCGCGTCATCGAGGAACGCCCGAAGTACCCCCACCTGAATCCGGGGCAAACGGTTCTCCTGGGATTCTACGGTGTGGGCAACCACGGGGGCGGGCCGACGAAACGCGCGATCGCGGCCATCCAGAAGGCGCGGCGGAGCAAGAGGCTGCCGAAGGTGGAGTTCTCGACGATGGCGGCGTATTTCGACGCGTTCATCGAGGCAGCGGGCAAGGACGCGGTGCCCACGATCGATCGCGATCTGCAGCACCACGCGCGGGGCTGCTACAGCGTGCAGTCCGAGGTTAAGCGGCTGAACCGGCATGCCGAGCACGCGCTCATGTCGGCGGAGCGATTTGCGGCGGTGGAGTGGCTCGTCCATGATCGGCCGGTTCCGCAGGGGCGGCTCGAAGAGGCGTGGGAATTCGTCCTCTACAACCAGTTCCACGATATTTTGGCGGGGACGAGCATCGAGACGTCGTACGAAGACACGCGCGATCAACTCGGCGCGGCGCGCGCCACCGCGGCGGGGATTGAGAACGAGTCGGTGCAGGCGTTGGCGGGCGACATCGACACGATGGCGGCGGGCAACACGATCGTGGTGGTGAATCCGTTGCCGTGGGCGACGAAGCAGACGGTGAAGGCGGGCGATATTGTGGGGCGGGCGCTGGGCCGGCCGCTGCACATCGCGGATCACGCGGGCAAGACGGTGGCCAGCCAGGCGGTGCCGGGCGAGCGGATCGGGCACACGGATTACGTGTTCACGGCGGAGGTGCCGGCACTGGGCTATCGCTGCTACCACGCGCGCTCGGGTGCGCGGCGGGTGAAGCCGGCCCGGATGCTGAAGGCCGATCGACACAGCATCGAGAACGCGTGGTGGCGGATCGAGTTCGATCCGTACACGGGCGAGATGTGCCGGCTGTTCGACAAGAAGGCGAAGGTCGAGACGCTCAAGAAGGGGAATGTGCTGGCCTGCATGGTGGATCAGTCTGACACGTGGAGCCACGGCTACGATGAGTGGCGCGTCGAGGCGGGCCGGTTCGGCGAGGCGCGGCTCGAACTGCTCGAACTGGGAGACGTGCGCGGCACCGTCCACATCGTGCAGCGGTTTCGCGCGTCCACGGCGGAGCAGTTCGTCACGCTCCATCGGGATGTGGACACGATTGACTGCGTGTTCCGGATCAACTGGCAAGAACGGTATACGATGCTGAAGCTGGGGTATGAAACGTACGTCGCGGACGGTACCGCGACGTACGACACGGCCTACGGATACGAAGTGCGGAACACGGAGGGTTTCGAGGAGCCGGGCCAGCGGTGGCTCGATCTCACCGGTGTTGCGGACGGGAAGCCGTACGGGTTTGCCGTGTTGAACGACTCGAAATACGGCTTCGACGTGCGTGACGGCGTCATGCGCGTCACGATGCTGCGCAGTCCGGCCTATGCCCACCACGATCGCGGGCGATACAATGCTTCGGAGCCGTGGCCCATCATGGATCAGGGATGGCACACGGTTCGGATCCGGCTCGTGCCGCACGCGGGCGCGTGGCAAGGCGCGGGCCTTGCGCGGCGGGCGTGGGAGTTGAACGAGCCGCCGCTCGTGCATATCGAGTCGGCGCATCCGGGCCGGTTGCCCGCCCGGCAGTCGTTCCTCGACTGCAGCGCGAAGAATGTGTTGCTGTCGGTGCTCAAGAAGAGCGAAGACGGCGACGCGATCATCGTGCGGGGATACGAGACGGAAGGGCGGGCGGCCAAGGCGGCGATCCGGCTGCCGTATGCGAAGCGAGCGGCGCAGACGGCGTTTGCGCCGCACGAGATCAAGACGCTGCGAATCGATCGGAAGTCGGGCAAAGCGGTGGAGGTGGATCTGCTCGAAGAGCCGCTGAAGTGACGGGCCCGGCTTCGGAGGAGGACGCGGAGTGAGCTCAGCAGAGGAGCACGGCCCGGCCGATGCCCCGGCGCCGGATGGCGCGGGTTCCCGGGGCCGGTGGGCGAACTTGGCCCTCCTCATCGTCGCGGTGTTGGCCGGGGGGGCCATCTGCGAGGCCGTGCTGCGGCATCGCTACGCCCATTTGATCTACACGCCGCGGCCGGAAGTGCAGGCCGTGCAGGCGTATCTCGAGTTGGATCCCGATCTGGGATTCACGTGGCGGCCGAACGTCCGGGCGGACGAGCAGGTAGTGTTCGAGGTGGCCGACGTCGAGTTCGAGCCGCTGACGACGGACGAGCACGGGTTCAACAACGCGCCCGGTGCGTTGGCCGAACGGCGGGCCGGGCGCAGCCGGTTCGATATGGTGGGCGTGGGCGATTCGTTCATGGAACACGCATGCCGCGGATTTCATGACGCGTTCGAGGCGGCCGGATTGGCGTATTACAGCCTCGCGATGCACCGCCATTCGCCCCCGCAGTATAACGTGGCGCTCCGCGAATACGCCCTGGGGCTCGAACCGGCGTGGGTTGTTTACGGGCTGTTTGAGAACGATTTCGCCGAGGCCCACGATTATGAGGACTGGCGCGGCACCGGCCTGGACTGGTTTGCCTACCACTCGGGCACGTGGTGCGGCCCGCCCGTCGGGACGAACCGCGTCGGGCGCGCGGCGCGGCGGTATCTCCGCGGATTCTACTCGTTCTATCGCGTCGTGGT
>JAFGTL010000330.1 GCA_016934125.1 Candidatus Hydrogenedentota bacterium | reverse complement strand
GGGCTGGCGCACGGTGGTGAGCGGCGGCCACATCCGCCGCGCCCACGTAATATCATCGTATCCGGCAACCGATACATCGCCCGGCACGCCCAGGCCCATCTGATGGGCCACGTGGAGCACCCCGGACGCCATCTCGTCGTTGCTCGCGAAGATCGCCGTCGGCCGCCGTTCCATCCGGAGCAGGTGGCGTCCCTGTACGACGCCGGACTCGAACGTGAAATCGCCTTGCCGCGTTAACTCGGGATCCGCGTCCAGCCCGTGGCGCGCCACCACCTCCTGGAAGCCCGCCAGCCGCTCCCGGCTCAGCCACCAGCCCAGTTCCCCGGTGATGAATCCGATCCGCCGGTGGCCGTTGGACACCAGATACTCGGCCATCTGGGCCGCGCCCTGCCGGTTCGTCGCGAACACGCTCGGCCACGGCTCGTTCAGGCTCGGCGGATCGACGCGCACAAAAGGCACGCCGCGCCCCACCAGTTCCTCTGTGACGCCGTTCTCCCGCCCGTAGGGCGGCAGCAACAGCAATCCGTCCACGCTCCCTTCGTCGATGAGGCGCAGTACCTTCTTCTCCGCGGCGTCCGCGGACGGTTCGAGCAGATGGAGCAGGAAGTGGTAGCCCTCCTCGGCGCTCACCTCGTCCGCCCCGTCCAGGAAATCGGCGAACCAGCCGCCCAAGCTCCCGTGGCGCGGGCAGAACGCGATGCCCAACGCGAAAGAGCGCCCGTGGGCCAGCCGCCGGGCGGACACGTTCGGCACGTATCCGAGCGCGCGAATCGCTTCCCGCACCCGGGTGGCCGTCTGCTCCATCACGTGGGGCTCGTTGTTGATGACGCGCGACACCGTCTTCTTCGATACGCCGGCCCGGACGGCCACGTCACGGATCGTGACGGGGCGCGCGGAAAACTCGCGGTGGTTGATGGTTTGAGAGCTCATGTGATTCGTACTCGTGCTCGGGCGATCATAGTCCGGCCGCGACACCGGTGTCAACCGGAACCCGTCCGGGGCGCTTTCGCGGTGGGCAATTCACGCCAAGCCCCGTGTCCCGCCGGGAACGGACAGAATCCGCAACTGCGGCGGCAGCCGCGCAGGACGCGCCCAGGATCGCGGATTCGTCGAAATGCCCACAAAAGGGATACTATTGACAAGGCAACCGCTTCGTTTTCGGATCGAAGCCCGGCTGATTGCGCGGTCGTGCGGCCCGGAAACCCGGCGGTCAGGTGGCCCAAGCGGAATCGGCGGAAAACGGCAATTTCGAGATTCGGCGGGACTTCGCCATTGCCAAAACCGCTTGACACCGGTATCAACTCATGCTAGCCTGACTCCACCGCACGGGGGTGCCGTGTCGTATCCGCTCATCCCGGGAGGGCTGCTTATGCATACTCGGCGAACCGTCTCACGACGTGCGTTCCTGGCGGGGGTGGCCGCATCGGGCGCGTCCTTGGCCTCCTCCGGTAAGGCTAGTGCCGCGGGCCGCAGTGCGCCCGCATCCGAGCGGATCACCCTCGCGGCCATCGGCGTAGGCAGTCGCGGCCGCAGCAACCTGCTCCATTTCCTCGAACAGGACGACGTGCAGGTTGTGGCCATCTGCGATTGCTTCCGCGATCGGCGCGAAACGGCCAAGGCGATGGTGGACGAACACTACGGCAACACCGATTGCGTCACCTACCGCCGCCACGAGGACGTGCTCGGGCGCGACGACATCGACGCGGTGGCCATTGCCACGGGCGATCGGTGGCACGCCGTATTGTCCGCCCTGGCCGCCGAGGCGGGCAAGGATATCTACTGCGAGAAGCCGTTCTGCCTCACGGTATCGGAAGGGCGCGCCCTCGTGAACACGCTGGCGCAGTACGGCACGGTGTGGCAGTGCGGCACCCAACGCCGATCCAACGCCACGTTCGGGCGTGTCGTGAACGCAATTCACAAGGGCATGATCGGCAACCTGAAGGCGATCACCACGAGTCTCGGCGGGTGGGGGGGCGACGGGATCGCCGTGCCCGAGCCGGAGCCCGATCCCGACGAGTTCGACTACGATCGCTGGCTGGGCCAGGCCCCGTGGGCGCCGTACTCGCCGCTGCGCGTGAGGCTGTGGCGGAACCGATGGGACACCGGCGCCGGGGTGATCCCCGACATGGGCGCCCACTACTTCGATTTCGCCCAGTGGGCCCACGACAGCGAGGACACCGGCCCGCTGACGTATCGGGGCACGGGCGTGTGGCCGGACGGCGGATTCGCGGAAGTGCCCTTCACGGTAGACGTCGAGGCGCAATACGCGGACGGCGTCCGCTTGGTGATGCAGTGCGGCAAATGCAAAGAAGTGCACTTCCAGGGCGATGAGGGGTGGATCAACTGCACCGACGAAGGCGTGCTGACGGCCGAACCGGCCTCTATCCTGCGGGAACGGGCCGCATCGCAGGTGAGTTGGACGTTCATGGGAGGGCACGTACGCAACTTCCTCGAGTGCATGCGGACGCGGCGGCGCACCGTGAGCCACCCCGAGGTGGCCCACCGCGCCCACACCATCGCCCATTGCGCGAACATCTGCCTTCGTCTCGGCCGCGAGGTTCAGTGGGATCCGGCCGCGGAACGCTTCGTGGGGGACGATGACGCCAACAACCTGCTCTCGCGAACGATGCGCGCCCCGTGGCGCATCTAGCCGAGAGGCCAGGGACAACTTGGGGAATGAGACGATGAGGGCCGTTCAGTTCACAGTACGGTGTCTTGCGGGCTGCGTGTGCGTGGCCCTGGTTTGCGGACAGGGCGTCGCCCTTGACGCCGCCGAGATCGCGGAGGCCGTGGCCGCCACCGCGTCGCTCGAGTACGGCGGCGGGTTCGAGGAGACGCAGCGGATCGAGCGGCTCGTCCAGGACACCCATAGCGATCCTGCACTGCGCGCCTGCCTGGAGGATGCCTTGGCCGCGCAGTTGACGGGAGAGGCCACCACGGCCGCGAAGCAGTTCGCCTGCAAGGTGTTGCGCGTGGTGGGAACGGAACGTTCACTGCCTGCGTTGACGACGCTTCTTCGCGATTCCGATGTGGTGCTGGTGGAAGCAGCGTGTTACGCCATGTCCGGGAAT
This sequence comes from Candidatus Hydrogenedentota bacterium, assembly GCA_016934125.1. Classification (GTDB taxonomy): domain Bacteria; phylum Hydrogenedentota; class Hydrogenedentia; order Hydrogenedentales; family SLHB01; genus JAFGTL01. The sequence continues at coordinate 2,252 of JAFGTL010000330.1, read as the reverse complement.
GCCTCGCCCCGTGTCGACGAGGCCATCCGCGCCGCCATTCCAGGCGCCGAGGGCCCGGCGCTGGTGGCCCTGATCAACCTGGCCGGCGACAGGGGCGATCCCGAGTGCTGCGCCCTGTTGGCGGGGCTTACGGATGGGGCGGATGCGGCCGTAGCCGAGGCGGCCATCGCGGCCCTGGGCAAGCTGGCCACCGGCCCGGCCGTCGAGCGCCTCGCCGCGTTGCGCGGAAGCGACGACGCCACGCGCCGGGCCGCGGCCATGGGCGCGTCATTGCGGGCCGCCCACGTGCTGGCAGCACGGGAACAGACTGACGACGCCCGCGCGCTCTTTGCCGCCTTGGCCGGCCCCGCCGTTCCAGTGCACGTCCGGCGGGGGGCACTTCTCGGCCGGATCGGGCTCGGCGGGCCCGAGGCCGCGGATCTCGTCGTGGCCACGCTCAACGGCGACGACGAGGCCCTGAAACCCGCGGCCATCGCCGGTGTGCTCGGGGTTGAGGGCAGCGACATCGACGCGCGCCTCGTCAAAGAACTCCCCGCCATGCCCCCGGACGGACAGGTGCTCCTCATCGCCGTGCTCGCCGAGCGGGGGCGCACCGAGCGGGGGCGCACCGAGCGGGGGCGCACCGAGCGGGGGCGCACCGAGCGGGGGCGCACCGAGCGGGGGCGCGCCGTCTCGATGCCGGCCCTCATCAAAGCCGCGGGGCATGCGGATGCCGCCGTGCGCGCGGCGGCCCTCGAGGGGCTTGGGCGCATGGGCGACGCCTCGGTGGTGCCGGTTCTCGTGGAGGCCCTGGCTGGCGGTGGCGACGAGGCGGATGCGGCCGGCCGGGCCTTGCGGATGCTGACTGCGGACGGCGTGGACGAGGCGATAATCCGGGCGTTGCAGGCGGCGCAGCCCAAGACGCGGGCCGAGTTGATCACCTGCGTGGGCGATCGCGAGTACACCGCCGCGGTGCCGCTACTGCTCGAAGAGGCGGGGAGCACAGCCGGGGAAGTCGCCAAGGCCGCGTTCCGGGCCGTCCGCGAGCTCGGTTCCACCGAGGACGTGCCCGCGGCTGTCAAGGCGTTGATCGCGGTGAAGGCCGACAGGGCACGCGCCGAGGGCGAGGCCTGCGTGATCCGGCTCGCCAACAGCGGCAAGGACCGAACCAAGGCCGCGAAGGTGCTGTCGGACGCCCTGGCCTCGGCCAAGGACGTGCCGACGAAGCAATCGCTGTTACGGACGCTGGGCGGCGTGAATGTTCCGCTCGCGTTCAAGGCTATCGACGAGGCCCTGGAAGACGGCGATTCCGATGTGCTGGACACGGTGGTGCGCGTGCTTGCGGACTGGCCTGAGGCGCAGGCGATGCCGGTGCTGCTGCGGATACTTGAGGACAGCGACAACGACGTGCATCGGACGCTCGCGTTTCGCGGATACGTTCGCCTGCTTAGCACAAAGGACACCCGGCCTCCTTCGTCCCGCGTGGCCGAGTTCCAGCGCGTGATGCCGCTCGTGCGCAATGCCGACGACAAGCGCTTGGTGTTGGCCGGGCTCGACGACATTGCGCTTCCCGAGGCGCTCGCGTGTGCGGCGGAGTATCTCGACGACGCGGAGGTGCGGCCCGAAGCCGCCCTGGCCGTGGTTACCATTGCTTCGTCCGTTGCGCCGCTCGATCCCGAACGGGCCACTTCGGCGTTGCAGAAGGTGTTGGCGGCGACGGAAGACGACGGGGTGCGGGCCCGGGCCCAGGGCATTCTGGACGGCATGGGCCGGTGCGCCGACTTCATCGTGGCATGGATGGCGGCGGGGCCGTATACGGCCGAGGGAAAGAACTACTCCGAGTTGTTCGACACCGAGTTCCCTCCTGAGAAGAAATGGCCGGGCGATCTCGCGCCCCCCTTGCCCGTCGACTTGGCCGCCGGGAAGCCTTGGCTGCTGGATCTGTCGTCGATTGGCGCGGGGGAGCAACGGGTGGCCTATGTATCCACGTGGATCGAGTCGCCCGTTGAGCAGCCGGTGCGGATCGAGGTTGGCTCCGATGATGGCGTGAAGGTTTGGCTGAACGGCACGGTGGTGCACGCGAATAACGCATCCCGCGGCGTGGATGGGCCGACTGACAGGGCGGACGCCACGCTCCGCGCCGGATGGAATGCCCTGATGCTGAAAGTGACGCAGGGCACGGGCGGGTGGGCGTTCTGCGCGCGCATCCGCGCCCGGGACGGGGGCGCGCTCGGCGGGTTGCGCGTGGATCCGAGGCACGAAGGGGCCGCAGT
>JAFGTL010000329.1 GCA_016934125.1 Candidatus Hydrogenedentota bacterium | reverse complement strand
GTTGTTGTCGTAGATCCAGCAGAGATTCGAGAGTCTCAGATGCCCGGCCAACGAAGCCGCCTCGCCGCTGAGGCCCGCCATCATGTCGCCGTCGCTCGAGAGGGCGTAGACGTTGAACCCGAACAGGTCGTAGCCCGGGCGGTTGTACGTGGCCGCCAGCCACCGCGCGGCAATGGCCATGCCGACGCTGTTGGCCACACCCTGGCCCAGCGGCCCGGTGGTCGTCTCGACGCCCGAGGTGTCCCCATGCTCCGGATGCCCCGGGCAGCGGCTCCCGAGCTGCCGGAACCGGCGGATGTCCTCCAGCCGCACGGCCAACTCATCGCTCCCCTGCTGCCGGACGCCGGCCAGGTGCAGCGTCGCGTACAACAACATCGAGGCATGTCCGCAGGAGAGCACGAACCGATCCCGGGCGAACCAGTCGGGCGTCTTGGGGTCGTAGCGGAGCAACTCGTTGAACAGCACGTAGGCCACCGGCGCCAGCGCCATCGGCGTGCCTGGATGGCCACTATTGGCGGCTTGAACCCCATCCATCGATAGGGTCCGGATGGTATTGATGGCCAGGGTTTCAATATCGCTGGTCGCAGAACTCATGGGCTATCCTTCGTCGGTTCAAACACTCCTCGCCACCCCCTCCAATGGGAACTCGCATCGGATGTGCTAAACAGGAAAGTCTATGGGTCGGCGGGGCGTTCGTCAACAGCGGGAGAACGGCTCCGACGGGAGCGCGAAAGGACGAAAGCGCGAAAGAGACTGAGGCGGCATCTGCCAATCTGGGTTCGCGCTTTCGCTCCTTCGCGTTCTCGCGATGGAAGAGGGGCTCGCCGCTGTCGGCCTGCCCTGTTCGATTCACTCCGCTCCAGGAATCACGGGCAAATAGGAGTTCGGCACGAGATCCACGGCGCACTCTTCGCCCATGAATGTGGCCGTGAGATGATGCCCGTGTAATCGAATCTCATGCGCCCCCCACGGAGGGACCGTGGGGCACTTTCTGGAGAACCGGGCGCGCGCAGCCGCGCTCGACGGCCCGCCGGCGGACGTCCGTCAATTCCACGCCGTGGGCCAAGATCTCGCTCCGGCCATCGTTCCACGCGATCCACTCTCCGGCGAACTCGGCCGGAATGGGCTTGCCGCGGTTCGGGAACGGGGCGGCGAACTCGTCCAATGTCATCTGCACGGTCGTCACTCCTTCACACGAGGATACCCTGTTTTACCGGGACCGATGGACGGCCTCAAGTCCCGCCCTCCTCGGAGCCCAAGCGCGATTCCCGCCGTCGTTTGCTCTTGACTCGTCTCGGACAGGCTGGTACAAGCCCCGCTCATGTGGTGATTGGTTTGGGCTCGTGGCCACGAGGGGTTTCGTGGGGCGGGCGGGCTGTCTTCTCTATCCGTCGAGGGGTGTCCGTGAAATACGTCCTAACGGTCTCGGTGGTGCTGGCTCTGGCGATCACGGCCCACGGCCAGCAGGGCGACGATGGTCCACGTGCCGCGGCGGTGTCCGGCGAGCCGCAGTCGAACCCGATCGGCCAGCGGCTCGCGGAACTTCGCCGGAGGGCCTACGAATTGGAGCAGGCCGGCGATCTGGAGCAGGCCGCCGCGGTCCAACGGCAGGCCGACGAAGAGCGTCGGGCACTCCTCGCCCGGCTCGACGCGCTGGAGGCGGAAGCCGAGCGAGTCCGCCAGGCCCTCGGCGCCGGAACGCAAGTCCTCGTAAACGTACAAGTCGTCGAGCTGCCGATCGCCAAGCTGCGAGCGTTGGGGTTTGATGTGCAACGAATCGCCGGACAATCCGACTCCGCCACTCCGACGCTCACGAACGCTCAGGTTCCCGGCAACACGCAAGTCTTCTCCATCGTGGGCGACGACGGCTCGGCGATCGTCCAGGCACTTCGCCGGGACAAGCTGTTGAGGGTGCTCGCGGAGCCGACGCTGGTTACGCTCAGTGGCCGCACCGCCGTCTTCGAGGTTGGCGACGTGCCGGTTCCCAAGCCGCAGCCCGACGGTTCGGTGGCAGTCGAGCATCAGGGTGCCACGATGCTCCGGGTGACGCCCGAGGTGCTGGGCAACCGCGTGCGTCTTGCGCTCCACTGCCGACTGGCGGAACTGGATCGCAGCCGCATGGTGCAGGTCGGCCGACGAACCGTGCCCGGCGTTCGGACCCTGGAGTTCGCCACGCGCGCGGAACTGGCCAGCGGCGAGACGCTGGTGCTCGCCGGGCCGACGCAAGTGCGGACGGAGGAAATACGCGACGACGTGGCCACTTACGTCCTCGTGCGAGCCGAGATCGTGCAGCCGGCGACGGCGTCTCACCCCGCCGTGTTCCGCTGGCAACCGTTCGATCCTGCGTCGCAGGCAGCGCGTCCGACTGTTGCCCCGGGCACTGTGCCGTCGGCGACCGCCCGCCGGTCCGCGGACCGCGAGGCTCGACGGTAGCCCCGAGGCAGCGCTGTCATCGCGTGCCCTTGCTTCGCCCGTGCCCGGCTCCCTATTCCGGTGGTCTTGACGGGAGGTCGCGTGGGGGTAGAATATATCGGGAGCGACAGTCTATCAGAAGCGAACTCGGGTCAGGACGTATGCGAACCGAAGTCATCCAAACGGCAGTCCGCACGTTGCTGCGACAAGTCCCATTCCAGCCGTTCGCCTTGAACATGGAGAACGGCGACCGGATCGTGATCGAACATCCGGAGAACATTGCGTTCGATCCGGGCGGCAACGGTTCCCCGCCGCGGTCGGGCTTCTCCGTGGTCTCGCGGCAAGTGTTCTTCTTCGGCACGTTCGAGGCGGTGACCAGCGTGGCACTCCTCGACACGGGTGAGCGGATCGCCTGAGCGACTCCGCTCGGCCCGGGCTACTTCTTCAAGAGAAACTCCGTGCCGGGGTCGGGGGCATCGGGGCGGAGGACGCGGATGGCG
>JAFGTL010000328.1 GCA_016934125.1 Candidatus Hydrogenedentota bacterium | reverse complement strand
GAGCCCGACGATCCGGAACAGGCGCTGCTCCAGGGCCGCGTGGACGCCGTCGTGACGGCCGCGGCCGGAGCCGCCCAACTCCTGGCCGACGGTAGGGGCTTCGAAGTCTTCATCCGCTTCGACGCCACCGAAACCCATTCCCGCGAGGCCGCCCACCGGCTCACCGAGGGCCTTCGGCGCGAGGCGGCCGTACTCCAGGCCGAACGGCTCCAGGCGCTCGGCGTCGCCGAGGAATACATCAACCCCTTGCGCGTCTCGCGAGTCGATGTCGCGCCCCCGGCCAAAGCCGCCGGCACCATCCTCGGCATGGTGCTCCCCGTGCTCATGGTGGTCATGGTGGGGTTGGGCGCGTTCTACCCGGCCATCGACCTCACCGCCGGCGAGAAGGAGCGCGGCACCTTCGAAACCCTCCTCGCCGCCCCGGTAACCACCGGCGAGATCGTCTGCGGCAAGTATGTCACCGTGTGCTGCCTCTCCCTGCTCACCGGCCTCGTCAATCTCGGCAGCATTATGCTCACCATCGCCCTCCAACTGTCCCAACTCCAGGGCCAGGTTGGCCAGTTCGAACTCCGGTTTCCCCCTATGACGATCCTCCTCATCGCCATGACGCTCGTTCCGCTCTCGCTGCTCGTGTCGGCCATCATGATGTCGATCGCCGTGTGCGCGCGCAGTTTCCGCGAAGCCCAGAATTTCGTCGCCCCCTTCTTCCTCCTCATGCTGTTTCCGGCCGCCTATGCCGGCGTGCCCGGCGCCTCCCTCACCCCCATCACGCGCCTCATCCCCATCACCAACGTCGCCCTCGTCTTCAAGGATCTCATGACAGGCAAGACCGACGCCGACGGCCTCCTCGAAGTGCTTGTCATCACCGGGCTGTACGCCCTGCTCGCCCTCCTGCTCGCCGCCTGGCTCTTCCGCCGCGAGGAGGTTGTCCTCTCCGAGGAGCGCGGCATCCCCCTGACGTGGCGCCGGGCCGAGTTTGCCCATCGCCCCGCGCCCACCCTCGGTATCGCACTGCTCGCCTTCGTCGTCAGTTCATTGCTCGTCTTCTACATCGGCGCATACTGGCAGAGCCGCCACCTCCTGTCCGGCCTCCTCGTCACCCAATGGGGCCTGATCTTGCTGCCCACCCTCACGCTGCTCTGGTACCTCCGCGTCGATCTGCGCCAGTCCCTGCGGCTGCATAGGCCCTCCGCGGCGGCGGCCGCCGCCACGCTCCTCATCGCGACGGCGTGGATCCCCCTCGCCATCCAGACCACCTCCTGGCAGAATCGAATCCTCCCGATGCCCGAGTCCATCAAAGAGGGCCTCGGCCAGGTGTTCCTGCCTGATGGCGGGGCGGGCCTGTGCGTGCTCCTGTTTGTCGTCGCCATCTCTCCCGCCATCTGTGAGGAGGTGCTGTTCCGTGGCGCCGTCCTCTCGGGCCTCCGCGGGCGCGTGCCCGCCTGGGCGGCGTGGGCGCTCGCAGGCCTGCTCTTCGGCATGTCCCACTACAGCATTCACCGCGCCCCCGTGATCATCCTCAGCGGGGTGATGCTCGCCTACGTCGTGTGGAAGTCCAATTCCCTGTACACCGGGATGGCCGCACACTTCATGCTCAACGCCTTCGGCGTGCTCGCCCAACTCGGCCGGCTCCCCACGCCGCTGCGAACCTTCCTCGAGGAACGCCATCTCGACGAGCAGGGCCTGCCCCTGTCCGTCCTCCTCCCCGCCGTGGCCGTGTTTGCGGCCGGCATCGCCCTCATGGAGTTCGCCGCCCGCCGCGCCCTGGATTCTGCCCGGCTCTCGCGCTAGAATGCGCAGGATTTTCCCGGCAACGGGTGCCGGGGAGGAGTCTGCTGCAGTGTCCGCGCCGCCCGCGCGGCAATCGGCCGGGAGAATACCGTGTTACGCGTCTGTGTCGTCGGAATGGGCCCCATCGGAAACCGTCATGCCGTCAACTACGCGTCGAGCCCCCTCGCGGAACTCGTCGGCGTCTGCGACATCATCAAGGAGCGTGCCGACGCGGCCGCTGAACGCTTCGGCGTGCCCGCCTTCTACGACGCGGCCGAAATGCTCGCTCAACTCGCTCCCGACATCTGCGGCGTCACCACCGGCGGATACGAATACAGCAGCGATCACTACGCGCCCACCATGCAGGCCCTCGAAGCCGGATGCCACGTCCTCGGCGAGAAACCCATCTCGAATGAGATCCATTGCGCCGAGGAGATGGTTGCCCTCGCCCGCGATAAGAAGCTCTGCTACGGCATCAACCTCAATCACCGGTTCACCCTGCTCTCGCGAACCGCCAAGCAGTGGATCGAGCAGGGCCGCATCGGCCACATCCTCTTCATCAACATGGCCATGTGGATCAAGAATCCCGCCGAGAGCAGCCCCTGGTTCCACATCAAGGCGCTCCATCCCCACACCGTCGACGTCATGCGTTACTTCTGCGGCGACATCGACGCCGTACAGTGCTTCGCCACCAAGGCCCCCGGCCGCTCCATCTGGACTACCGCCCATTTCTGCATGCGGTTCGCCAACGGCGCCGTCGGCGGGCTCACGGGAAGTTACGATATCCAGCGGGGCCACCCCATGGAACGCTGCGAAGTGGCCGGCCTCGACGGGCGGTTCGTCCTCGAAGACATGTTTGGCCAACTCACGCTGTATCCCGCCGGATCCATGGAGAAAACCGTCATCACCAACACCGCCTTCGGCGACGTGCCCGAGAAAACCTTCACCGACACCTTCACGAACCGCATCCACCGCTTCGTCGAGCAGGTGAGTGAAGGCTGCGCCCCCGATGCCATCGACGGTTCCGGCGCCGACGGGCTGGCCGCCCAGAAGGTGCTCGCTGCGGCCATCCGTTCCATCGAAGAACAGGCGGTTGTCCCCGTCGAGTAGCAGATACGCGAGGAGCGGCTGCGCCTACCCCCGTGCGAGGCGGCCGAGCGTCTCCACGCCGCGTTTGATGGTGTCGTCCTCGGCCGCGAAGCTGATGCGGAAATTGCTGCGCTTCTCGCTGAACACCGAGCCCGGAATGACGAGCAGGTTGTTCTCGATGGCCTGGGCCACAAACGCGTCGCCGTCGCCCCCGGGCGCTTCCGGGAAGATGTAGAACGCGCCCCCCGGCTTCGTCACCCCGAACCCCGCCGCCTTGAGGCCCTCGTAGACGAGATCCCGCTTCCGCCGGTACGCGTCGATCTTCTCCTTCGGATCCGTGCGCAGGGCCGTCACGGCCGCCTGTTGCGCGAACGACGGCGCGCACACGAATGTATACTGCTGGAGCGTGTTCATCTGCTGAATCACGTCGGCCGGGCCGGCTGCGTAGCCCACGCGCCAGCCCGTCATGGCCGCCATCTTCGAGAAGCCGTTCAACACCATCACGTTCTCGCCCATCCCCGCCATCGTGGCCGGCGTCCCGTCATAGTAGAACTGCTCGTAGATCTCGTCCGACACCAGCAGCAGGTTGTGCCGTTTCGCCACGTCGGCCAGGGCCGCCAACTCGCTCTGTTCGAGCGTCACGCCTGTCGGATTGCACGGCGAGTTCACGATCAACAGCTTCGTCTTGTCCGTCACGGCCCGCTCGACCGCGTCCGCCCGGAGCTTGAAGTCCGGATACGTGTCCACGATCCGGCACACACCGCCCAGGAGGTTCACGAGGTGCTTGTACATCACGAAGTACGGATCGCCGAAGATCACCTCATCGCCCGGATTCACCACCGCCAGCAGCGCGAGGAACAGGCCGCCCGATACGCCCGACGTGATCATGACGTTCTCAAGCCCGACGCCGAACCGCCGCTCGTAATAGGCCGACGCCTCCTGCCGCAACTCGTCCGTGCCCCACGTCTGCGTGTACTTGTTGAATCCATCCCGGATCGCCGCGATGGCGCTCTCTTTGATCGCGTCGTCCACATCGAAGTCCGGCTGGCCGATGCTGAGGTTGATGGGATCCTCCAACTTCGCCGCCAGGGCGAATACCTTTCGGATGCCGCTCGCGTCTATCCGGCTCGTTCGTTCTGCGAGGAAACTCATGATGGGGTGACTCTCCGTTTGCGATGTCCAACACGACGTGATGCGTGATTCTACACCCCTCCCGAGACGCCGCGCAACGCCCGGGCCAATGCCGGGCCGCGAACCCGCGGCGAATGCCCCTTGATGACGCGGCCCGCGTGCGCTATGATCGAACGGTCAATCAGGTGGTGTCCCCTGCACCGGCTCACAGATGCCCGGGGGAGCAGTACAGGGGGGGATGGGCGTTCCCGCGCGCCGGCCGGATCCGGCCAGCGGCACGGGAACTCACGCAGATGGGTGTGCCGGAGACATCGAATACGTGTATGTGCTGAGATTCCTGAAGGAGTTCGTCAATCATCCCGCGGCGATCGGGGCCGTGGCGCCCAGTTCAAGGCACCTTGCCAGGAAAGTGGCCGGTTCCGCGGGCGTCGGCGATGCCTCCGTCGTCATCGAGTTCGGGCCCGGAACCGGCGTCATCACCGCCGCCATCCTCGAACTACTCCGCCCCGATGCCCTCTTCTTCGCCCTCGAGATCAACCCCGAGTTCGTCGAGATCACCCGTAAACGCTTCCCGCACGTCACCGTCCACAACGATTCCGCCGCGAACGCCCGCAAGTATCTCGAAGAGGCCGGTGTGGATTCGTGCCAGTGCATCGTATCCGGGCTGCCGTGGACGACCTTCGACAACCAACTCCAGGATACCCTCCTCAATACCGTCGTCGACGTGCTCGCGCCCGGCGGCCGCTTCGCCACCTACACCTATCTGCAGAGCACCGTTCTGCCCTCCGGCATCCGGTTCCGAAAGAAACTGTGCGCGGCCTTCGGCGATCTCGGCATCACGCGCCCCGTCTGGCGCAACGTCCCGCCCGCCGTCGTGTACTACGCCCAGAAATAGGCCTGTATATCCTCTGCGCTTCCGCGCTACAATCGACTCCCGAAAACACGAACGCGCCGGCCCGCCGGTGCCGGCCAGGAGGTTCGAGATGAAATCTGCATTGGTCGTCTGGGGCGGATGGGACGGGCACGAGCCCAAGCAATGCACCGAGGTTTTCATTCCCTGGCTCAAAGAGCAGGGATACGGTGTTCAGGTGTCTGATTCCTTGGATGCCTACACGGATGAGGCCATGATGAGCGCCCTTCACCTCATCGTGCCGTGTTGGACGATGGGCGAGATGTCCTCGGAACAGGAGAAAGGCCTGCTCGCCGCTGTCCGCAGTGGCGTGGGCATCGCTGGCTGGCACGGCGGCATGTGCGACGCCTTCCGCAACAACACCGGCTATCAGTTCATGACGGGCGGCCAGTGGGTGGAGCATCCCGGCGGCATCATCGACTACGAGGTGAATATCACCAAGCCCGACGATCCCATCGTGGCCGGATTGAGCGATTTCCGCATGCATTCCGAGCAGTATTACCTCCATGTCGATCCGTCCAACGAAGTCCTCGCCACCACCACCGCGAGCGGCGATCCCTATCCGTGGATCGCGGGCTGCGTCATGCCTGTCGTCTGGAAGCGCACCTACGGCGAAGGGCGCGTGTTCTACTCGTCCCTGGGCCACGTCGCCTCCGACTTCGACGTGCCCGAGTGTCTCGAAATCATGCGGCGCGGCATGCTTTGGGCGAGCCGGTAATCCCGGCCGGCTTCCCGTTGGGAGGAACGCACTATGAAACCCGTCAACATCGGAATCGTGGGTTGCGGCAACATCTGCGACAGGTACTTCGCCTCCGGTAAGCGATTCGAGATCCTCAACCTGGCCGCCTGCGCCGATCTCATCCTCGAGCGCGCCAAGGACAAAGCGGCCCAGTTCGACGTGCCCAAGGCCTGCACCACCGAGGAACTCCTCGCCGATCCCGATATCGAGATCGTCATCAACCTCACCGTGCCCCGGGCCCACGGCGAAATCGGCATTGCCGCCCTCGAAGCCGGCAAATCCGTGCATACGGAGAAACCCCTCGCCGTGACGCGCGAGGACGGCCTCAAGATGCTCGAACTCGCCCGGCAGAAGGGCCTGCGCGTCGGCGGCGCTCCCGACACCTTCATGGGCGGCGGACTCCAAACCTGCCGCAAGCTCATCGACGACGGCTGGATCGGCCGGCCCGTCTCGGCCACGGCCTTCATGCAGTGCCACGGCCACGAGAACTGGCACCCCGATCCCACCTTCTACTACCAGCCCGGCGGCGGCCCCATGTTCGACATGGGCCCCTACCACCTGACGGCCCTGATCGCGCTCCTCGGACCGATACGCCGCGTCTGCGGCTCCACCGGCACGGCTTTCCCGCAGCGCACGATCACCAGCGAGCCCAAGTACGGCACCGTGATGAACGTCGAAGTGCCCACCCACATCGCCGGCATCATGGACTTCGCCAACGGCGCCATCGGCACCATGATCATGAGCTTCGACGTCTGGGCCCATTGCTTGCCCTGCATCGAGATTCACGGCACCGAAGGCTCCCTCGCCGTGCCCGATCCCAACGGCTTCGGCGGCGCGCCCAAAGTCAAGCGCGGACGCGAGGGCGACTGGAAGGAAGTGCCCCTGTCCCACGAGTACGCCAATGACTGCCGCG
>JAFGTL010000327.1 GCA_016934125.1 Candidatus Hydrogenedentota bacterium | reverse complement strand
CTTGTTGTGGCACAGCCGGACCCCGCTTCGGGGTACGCGCCCTCGGCTGTGGCTCTTTGTTTCGGGCCCCGACGCCGAGACTCACAGCCGAGGGCGCGCCGTAAGGCGTGGCGCGTGGCTGTGCCACAACAGAGCCGGACTCCTGTTGTGGCGGGTTTCCTGACCGTGCCACATTGTCGATCGACAGGCGGGCACGTGTGGCCTTCGGCCACTTGCGCAGTTTCGCCGGGCGGAACTGCACAGTGTCCCACACCGGAAGCGCGGTCTTGACTTATTCCGTTCCGGCTTGGTGGCCTTGGTGACTTGGTGGTTATGATCTCTTGGCGGCCTATACAACCACCAAGCCACCAAGAACACCAAGGGCCAGGACATCGGAGAATCTACGTGTGCCCTTCGGCGCGAGGCGCCTTCGGCCACATAGGAAGAACGCTGCGCGTTCTTCATGGGCGCGAGCTCCGCGGGGCGGTTCCGGGTGTAGCCCTTCCGGATTCGGCTTTTGTACATTGTTGTGGCACAGCCGCCCTCGGCTGTGATTCTCTGTTCCGAGCCCCGACGCCGAGACTCACAGCGGGTAGGGGCGGAACTTCTTCCGCCGTCTTGGAATCGCGGCCGGGGCCGTGAAGCTGCGGCCCGAAGATCTTGTTTTCGCCGCCGGGAGTGTGGCAAGATCTCCGACGCTTGTGTGCCGGGACGCGCGCCGGATCCGCGCGATGGGCCCGGGTTCGGCAGTTCCATCATACCCGATGCGCAGTACTCGCCCCTCCCCGGCACCCGGAACGCACAGCACCAACACGCGTACACCGAGCGGGGAATGCCGATGGCTCTACATCGAATCAAGAAGGGGCTGGACCTCCCCATCGCGGGCGAGCCGGAGCAGCGGATCGACGAGGCGCCCCAGCCCGCGGCCGTGGCGCTCCTCGCCGCGGACTACGTGGGCATGCGGCCCACCATGTACGTCGCCCCCGGCGACGTCGTGAAGCGCGGGCAACTGCTCTTCGAGGACAAGAAGACGCCCGGCCTCCGCTACACCTCGCCGGGCGCCGGCACGGTCGCCGCCGTCAACCGCGGCGATCGGCGCGCCTTCCAATCCGTGGTCGTCGAACTCAACGAACGCGAGCGGGCCGGCGCCGCCACCGAGGAGGACGCGGTGGCCTTCACGGGCGCGTCGGAGAACGCCCGGGGCGATGCGCTGCGCGCCCTGCTCATCGAATCGGGCCTGTGGAGCGCCTTCCGGACGCGTCCGTTCAGCAAGGTGCCCGCCCCCGAGTCCAAGCCCTACGCCCTGTTCGTCACCGCCATGCACAGCGATCCGCTCGCGCCCTCGGCCGGCGTCGTGCTGCAGGCGCGCGAGGCCGACTTCGAGCGCGGCCTCGTGGCCATCGCCTCGTTGTGCGAAGGCACCACCTATCTGTGCCGGGCGCCGGGCTCGGCCGTGCCGGCCCCGGCCGGCAACGCCGTATCCGTCGAGGAATTCGAGGGGCCCCATCCCGCCGGCACGCCTGGCGTACACATCCACACGCTGTGTCCCGCGCACCGGGATCGAACGGTGTGGCACGTCAACTACCAGGACGTCGCCGCCATCGGCCGGTTCCTCGCGACGGGCCGGCTCGACGTCGAGCGCATTGTGTCCCTGGCGGGGCCGTCCGTGGCGCAGCCGCGCCTTCTGCGCACCCGGCTCGGCGCGCGAACGGCCGATCTCGTGGCCGGCCAGCTCACCGGCGACGACAACCGCGTCGTCTCGGGCAGCGTGCTGTCGGGCCGGATCGCGGGCGACGAGGTGCACGGCTACCTGGGCCGGTATGCGGCCCAGATCACCGTGTTGCCCGAGGGCCGCGAGCGCGAGTTCCTCGGATGGATGGCGCCGGGCGCCGAGAAGTTCTCGACGACGCGCCTGTTTCTGTCGCAGTTGTTCAAGAACAAGCGGTTCGCGTTCACCACGACGACGCACGGCGGCCAGCGCGCCATGGTGCCCATCGGCCAGTACGAACGCGTCATGCCCATGGACATCCTGCCGACGTTCCTGTTGCGCGCGTTGTTGGCCGGCGACGTCGAGCGCGCCGAGGAACTCGGCTGCCTCGAACTGGACGAAGAAGACCTCGCCCTGTGCACGTTCGTGTGTCCCTCGAAGATCGACTACGGCCCCGCGCTCCGGGACATCCTCGACACGATCGAGAAGGAAGGCTGATGAAGTTCCTACTGAACTTGCAGAATAAGCAACGCAAGCTCTTCGAGAAGGGCGGCAAGCTCGAACGGCTCTTCCCCCTCTTCGAGGCGAATGACACCTTCCTGTTCACGCCCGATTCGGTGACGAAAACGGCGTCCCACGTCCGCGACGCGGCCGATCTCAAACGGATCATGATCACCGTCGTCATCGGCCTGGCCCCGTGCATGTTCATGGCCATGTACAACACCGGCTACCAGGCCCACCTCGTCGTCGCCAACGGCGCCGCGCCCTGGGCGGGCTGGCAGACGGCCGTGTACGACGCCCTCGGCTTCAGCCACGATCCCGGCGGATTCCTCGGGTGCGTCCTGTACGGCGCGCTCTTCTTCATCCCCGTCTACATCGTCACGCTCGCCGCGGGCGGCGCTATCGAGGTGCTGTTCGCCGTTGTCCGCCGCCACGAGATCAACGAGGGTTTCCTCGTCACGAGCGCCCTGTTCCCCCTGATCCTGCCCCCCACCATCCCGTACTGGCAGGTGGCCCTCGGCATCATGTTCGGCGTCTTCGTCGGCAAGGAGATCTTCGGCGGCGTCGGCATGAACATCTTCAATCCGGCCCTCGTATCGCGCGCGTTCCTCTTCTTCGCGTATCCAGCGCAGATCTCCGGCGACAAAGTCTGGATCGCCGCCGACACGGCGGCCGCGGACGGCTACAGCGGCGCGACGTGGCTCGCCCGGGCCGCCCAGGACGGCGGCACCGTGCTGGCCGACGGCGCGGGCTGGCTCAACTCGTTTCTCGGGTTGATCCCGGGCTCGATGGGCGAAACCTCGACGCTGTGCTGCCTGATCGGCGCGGCGGTCCTCATCGCCTCCGGCGTCGGCGCGTGGCGCACCATGGCGGGCGCGGTGGCCGGGAGCTTTGTCATGGCCGGCCTCCTCAACTTGATCGGTTCCGACACGAATCCCTTCTTCGCGGTGCCGTTCTACTGGCACTGGGTGCTGGGCGGCTTCGCCTTCGGCGTCGTGTTCATGGCGACGGATCCGGTGACGGCGCCCTTCACCAATAAGGGCAAATGGATCTACGGATTCCTGATCGGCGTGATGGGCCTGCTCATCCGCGTGGTCAATCCCGCCTACCCCGAGGGGTGGATGCTGGCGATCCTGTTCATGAACGCGTTCTCGCCCCTGATCGATTACGTGTTCGTGCACGCGAACATCAAGAGAAGGATGGCGCGCAATGCAGCGTAGTGGAACGCTTTACACCCTCGGATTCGCCGCGGCCGTCTGCCTCGTGTGTTCCGCCCTCGTGTGCGGTGCCGCCGTCGCCCTCAAGAGCCGTCAGGAATTGAACGTCGTCATTGACCGCCAGGAGAAAATCCTCTCCGTATCGGGCCTGGTGGCCCTCGACGAGGCCGTGGCTGCGGCGGAACTCCAGCGGCGCTTCGACGACAACATCGTCATGCGTGTGGTCGATCTGGCCACGGGCGAGTACGCGCCGAACGAGGACGAGTTGCTTGCCGCCGAGTACGACATGGTGGAGGGCGCCAAGGATGAAGAGACCAGCGTCCAGGCCCCGGCGAACCGGGCCCGCGTGAAGCGCCTCCCGAAGTACGCCGTGGTGCCGCAGGTGATCAACGACGGCAAACCCGACATGCTCATCCTGCCGGTGTGGGGCCAGGGCCTGTGGTCGGTGCTGTACGGCTACATCGCCCTCGACAAAGACTGCACCACCGTGCGCGGCCTGACCTTCTACGAGCATGAAGAGACGCCCGGCCTCGGCGGCGAGGTGGACAACCCCAACTGGAAGGCCCTGTGGCCCGGCCGCAAGGTGTTCGATAACGACGGCAAGCCCGCCATCCGCCTCGTGAAAGGCCGGGCCGGCTCCGTCGAGGAAGCCCCCCACGCCGTCGATGCGCTCTCCGGCGCGACCATCACGAGCCGGGGCGTCGAGAACCTGTTGAATTTCTGGTTGAGCGAGCACGGATACGGCCCGTATCTCGAACGGTTCCGCGAGACGGGCAGTTGATGCACCCCGAACCCGGCCGATAGAGGAGCCCGGATCATGGCATTACTGGGGAAACAGGAACGGGACGCCCTGTGGGATCCCGTGTTCAACAACAACCCCATCGCCTTGCAGGTGCTCGGCATCTGCAGCGCGCTGGCGGTCACGACGCAGCTCAAAACGGCGCTCGTCATGTGCATCGCGCTGACGGCCGTCACGGGCTTCTCGAACCTGTCCGTCAGCTTCGTGCGGAACAGCACGCCCCACGCCATCCGCATTATCGTTCAGATGACCATCATCGCCTCGCTCGTGATCGTCGTGGATCAGGTGCTCAAGGCGTACGTCTTCAACGTCTGGCAGCAGTTGTCCGTCTTCGTCGGGCTCATCATCACGAACTGCATCGTGCTCGGCCGCGCCGAAGGGTTCGCCCTCCAGAACCCCCCGCTTCTCAGCTTCCTCGACGGCATCGGCAACGGGGCCGGCTACAGCGCGATCCTGTTGGGCGCGGCCGTGCTCCGCGAGTTCTTCGGCTCCGGCCGGCTCTACGGCCACCAGATCCTGCCCCTCGTCACGGACGGCGGGTGGTATGTGCCGAACGGGCTGATGCTGCTGTCGCCGGCAGCGTTCTTCATCATCGGATTCTTCATCTGGGGCCTCCGCACCTGGAAACCCGAACAGGTGGAGGTGGACTGACATGCTTGAGCACTACCTGAGCATCGGCGTGAAGGCCATTTTCATCGAGAACATGGCCCTGGCGTTTTTCCTGGGCATGTGCCCGTTCCTGAACTCGTCCAAGAAGGTGGACACGGCCCTCGGGCTCGGCGCGGCCGTCGTGTTCGTGCTTGGCCTCACCGTGCCGCTCAACAACCTGATCTACACCTACCTGCTCAAGGAGGGCGCGCTCGCCTGGCTGCATCCGAGTCTGGCCACCGTGGATCTGTCGT
>JAFGTL010000326.1 GCA_016934125.1 Candidatus Hydrogenedentota bacterium | reverse complement strand
TTCTAAGGGGTTCGAAATACCGAAATTCCGTCGAATTGCGCCACGTGCCATCGGTGCGGCGGCGACATCACCAAAATCCGCAGCGGCATCATCGCCGAGGCCATCGAGGCGGGCGAAAAGATGGTGGAGGGGATCGTGCGGAAGGCGGCCTTCTACACCGGCGTGGCGGCCGCCAACCTCATCAACGTGCTCAGCCCCGAGGCCGTCGTGCTCGGCGGTGGCCTCGTCGAGGCCATGGAGGCGCTCTACCTCGACGAGGTGAAGCGCGCCGTCAAGATCCACGCCATGCCGTTCCTGCGCAAGGGCGTGCGCATCGTCCCGGCCCAACTGGGCGACGACGCCGTCGTGCTCGGCGCCGGCAAACTCATCGTCGAACACCTCGACGCCGCGGCATAGGCCGGATCGGGCACACCCCTCCCGGGAACCCTTGCGCCCGTTCAGTGGAAACTGCGCACGAGCCCTTCGATGAGCAGATACCACCCGTCCGCCAGCACGAACATGATGATCTTGAACGGCAGCGACACGAATACCGGCGGCAGCATCATCATCCCCATCGACATGAGCGTGCTGGCCACCACCATATCGATGATGAGGAACGGGATGTAGATGAGGAAGCCCATGATGAACGCCGTCTCCATCTCGCTCAGCACGAACGCCGCCGCCAGCGTCAGCGTCGGCACGTCGTCGCGCGTATTCGGCCGTTCCATGTGCGAGATACTCACGAACAGGGCCAGATCCTTCGGCTTCGTCTGCCGGAACATGAACTCGCGCATCGGGTTGAGCGCGGCCGTCAGCGTCTCCTGCGGATCCGTCACCTCGCCTTCGAGATAGGGATGAATGGCCTCGTCGTACACCCGTTGGTACGTGGGCGCCATAATGTAGAACGTCAGGATCAGGGCCAGCCCGATCAGCACCTGGTTCGGCGGCGACTGCTGCGTCGCCATGGCTTGCCGCAGGAACCCCAGCACGACAATGATCCGCGTGAACGACGTCGTCATCACGAGGATCGCCGGGGCCAGCGTCAAGAGCGTCACCAGGATGAGGATCACGAGCGTCGTCGACAGGTTCTGCGGTTGGATGGCGTTCTCGGCCGCGCGGAAGATCTCCAGGCCCGTCGGATTCGGATCCGCCTCCTGCGCCGCGGCCGCCGCCGACAGCGCCAGCATCCCCACCAGGACGATGGCCGCCGCCCGCCTACTCCTCCATCTCGCCACTTGACGACTCCTGGATTTGCTGCTGCAGGCGCTGAATCCCGTCGCGCAATGCCGCGATCTCGTCGTCCTCCGGGCTCGCGTTTCCGCTGGGTTCCTCCGCCTCTGCGGGCGCCGCGCCCGCCTCCGGCTCCGCCCCCCCCCCGATCCGCCGCGTCGCGGCCCGGAGCTGCGTCATGAACCCGCCCCCCTGATTCCCGCCCGAGGCCTCCTCCCCGGCCTGTGCCTCGAGCTCGGCCGCGTCCAACTCGGCGATCCGCGACGCCGTCGTAGGCGTCGCCCCGACCACCAGCACCCGATCACCGACACGGACGAAGTGAAGGCACAGCCGCCGGTTCAAGTAAACGCGCCCGATCTCCTTCCCCAAGGCCGCCCCCGCCAGCGTCGGATGGCGCGCTCCAAAGCGCCGGGCCGCCCGCGCCAGCAACAGGATGGCCGCCAGCACCACGCACAGCCCCACCACCGTCGAGGCAAACCGCTTGGCAAGGCCCGACGCGAGCGTCCCCTCGTCCCCCGCGCCGCCCGGCCCGCCCTCTCCCCGTTCGTATGCGTCCAGGGCCTTGTTCAGTTCGCGGAGCCAACTGTCTTCCCCCGCGTCGCCCGGGCCCGGGCTGGCTGGGGCCGGCTCACCGGGCGCCCGCCCCGGCTCGGCCGGCTCGAACAGATCGTCCCGCGGCGGGATGGTCTCCTCGAACACCTCCCCGCCCGCCGCGCCCGCTTCCGCCGGAGGCGCCTCCCCCTCGACGCCGGCCGCCACGGCCCCCAGCGCGAGCATCAGGATCATGCCCCACAGCCTAGATCTCATCTTCCTCGTCTTCTTGTTCCAGTTCGGCCGCCTTGATGTCTTCCGGCTTCTCGCTCTGCCCGAGAATCTCGCCCACCCGCACGTGCAGCGCGTCGCCGATGACGACCACCTCGCCCCGTGCAAGAGGGAGACCGTTGACGTAGATGTCCGTCATTTCCCCCGCAAGCTTGTCGAGCTGAATCACGCTGCCCTCCTTGAGCTCGAGCACGTCGCGCACCAGGAGCGAACACCGGCCCAAGTCGGCCGTGATCGCCACCTTCACGCTCTTCAGATCGGTGACCTCGATGTGGAGCGTAGGACGCTCCGTCTGTTCAGCGACCTCCTCGAACTCGTGGTCGCGCGCGCTGGGCGTAGACACGTCTGCCATTACAGATCCTGTATGTAGAATTCCAGATAGAGCACCGCGGTCACGCGCACCGTCGGATCCACTGGATCCTGGAGCCGCCTCAGTATCTCGTTCGCCTTCTGCAGGGCCTGCGCTTTGATGCCATCCAGCACAAGCGGATCATCCAGCTCCTCCCGTGTCCGGTTCCGGTGGAGGTCGCCCAGCATGTCCTTGAACCGCGCCATATTGCGTTCCACCAGCGCCCGCGTCACCTCGTTCGCGCACTCCAGCGAAACCTGATACAACAGCGTGGACGACGGCAGGTTCGGATCGGACATCACAACCGAAGCGTAAGTCTTCTCGAATTCAACGGTTACCGCCGTCAACGGGATCTTGTCTTCCGGCGGCGCCTCGGGCTCATCCGGCTTGTCTGCCAGCATCGGCTTCAGCACGAAGTTGAATACGAGCAGGGCCGCGATCACCGCCACAAGCACGATCGCCACGATCACGCCCACCTTCCGGACGATCCCGGGCATGCCCCCGCCAGCCGGCTGCTGCTGTCCCTCTTGTTCTTCCGCCATCGGCTGCTACCTTGCCGGCGCGGCCGCCTGGCCCGCGCCCTCTTCGGATATCCCGAGCGAATCGATCATGTCTCGCATCTCCCGCATCGTGTCGTCCTCGAACTGCCCGCGCACGTACAACTCGACCCGGCGGTTCCTTTGCCGGCCCTCAGGCGTGTCGTTCGTCGCCACCGGCTGCCATTCACCGCATGCGATCACCTCGAACTCCGACCTCGGTATACCACCCTCTTCGTGCATGAACAACATCACGTTCTTGGCCCGGTGATAGCTCAGATCGTAATTATCCTTGTATACCGACATGTCTTTCAACGGGCGATCGTCCGTGTGGCCCCGGATCTCGATGAATTTCTCCGGTATCTCGGCGAGCAACTCCCCCAGCTTCGACAGGATCGGCCGCGCGTCCGCCTTCACCTCCGCCCGCGCCGAGTCGAACAGCACCCGGCTCGGCAGGTTGATCTTCAGCCCGCCCTGCTTGTCGTACTCGATCTCGACGTCTTCCTCCTTGCCCATCACCTGAAGCATCCGCCGCAACTCGCGCGCAATCCGTTCGGCCCGGCGCGGAATCCTGGGCGACACGTTGCTCCGCAGCACCTGAACCACCGCCATGTTGTCCGGCATCACCCCCAGTGCGCTGAGCACCGAGGTCATGGCTTCGTTGAGCTTGTCTTCGCTGATCGTCGAGAACGACAGAAGCAGCACGAAAAAGGTCAGCAGCAGCGTCATCAGATCGCCGTACGTGACCATCCATCCGGGCACACCCGGCGGCTCCATGCTGCTCTTCTTCTGCCTCGCCACGTCACCTCCCCGTGCTGACCTGCTCACGGATAACGGGCGACACGAACGCCTTCAGTTTCTGCTCCACGATCCGGGGGTTGTCGCCCGACTGAATGGACAGAATCCCCTCGATAATGATCTCTTTGGCAAGCAACTCGCCGCTGGTGCGCACCTTCAACTTGCCCGCAGCAGGCAGGAACATGAGATTGGCCATCACCGCGCCGTACAGCGTCGTGATCAGCGCCAGCGCCATGCCCTCGCCGATCTGAGACGGATCCTCCATGGCCACGAGCATCTTGACCAGCCCGATCAAGGTGCCGATCATGCCGAAGGCCGGCGCAAACGTGCCCATCGCCAGCAGAATCGACTGCCCCATGGCGTGCCGATCCTCCATAAATGCCAGTTCCGTGGTCAGGATATCCTTGATGAGTTCCGGCGCCGTCCCGTCGATGGCCAGTTGCACGCTCTTTTCGAGGAACTCGTCCCCCGCTTCGCCCGCATGCGACTCCAAGGCCAGGATGCCCTCCCGCCGCGCCACCGTCGCGAACGACACCAACTGCTCGATCAGCTTCGAAGGCGTCGACTCCTTGTGAATGAATGCGTTACGCAGCGTCCGGAACACCCCGAGCACCTCGGCCAACGGGTAGTTGATGAGTGTGGCCGCGATCGTCCCGCCAACCACGATCACCACCGAGTCCAGACTCCAGAAGATGGCCGCTCCGCCCCCCTTGAAGATGGGGATAATCATGAGGAAGACGCCGGCGATGAGTCCAATAACTGTCGCAATATCCATAGGCTAGGTGCTCTCGCGTTCCTCTGGGGCGGCCTCGTCCCCTCCCCGTCGTCCGTATTCTAACACGCTACCCCCGTTGCCACAACAAGTTGCGCGCACCAACCTGCGCGCTGTGAACCTCCCGCGCCGCCCGTGCGACGCGCCACCGCAACCGTGCCAGGGGGGCAACCCCGACGCCCCCCTGGCACGGACAACCCAGGCTATTCCCCGCTATTCCCGATTATCGGACGAGATTCACTGTCTCTTGAAGCAGCGTATCCGCCGCGGTCACCGTCCGCGCGTTCGCCTGATACGCCCGCTGCGTGATGATGAGCTCGCTGAACTCCCTGCCGAGATCCACGTTCGAGCTCTCGAGGACACCCCCGGCCAACTCACCGCGCCCGCCCGTCTTGGCTACGCCGATCTGCGCGACCCCCGAGTTGCTCGACGGGATGAACAGGTTCTGCCCGTACCGCACCAGGCCCCCTTCATTCGAGAAGTTCGCCAGCGCCACCTGCCCGAGCACGCGCGTCAACCCGTTCGAGAACACCCCGTTGATCGTCCCGTCGTCGGCGACACTGAACGACTCGAGGACGCCCCGCGCCAACCCGTCCTGATCCTGCACCACCACGTCGCTCAAGTCGGCCAGTTGCGTCACCGCGCCGAAATCCACGTCGAACACGAACGGATCCGTCGGCAACGACGGGTTCGTGTCCACGAAATCCACCGTCACCGTCGTCGCCGTCACCGAGCT
This sequence comes from Candidatus Hydrogenedentota bacterium, assembly GCA_016934125.1. Classification (GTDB taxonomy): domain Bacteria; phylum Hydrogenedentota; class Hydrogenedentia; order Hydrogenedentales; family SLHB01; genus JAFGTL01. The sequence continues at coordinate 4,425 of JAFGTL010000326.1, read as the reverse complement.
CACCGCACCATCCGCGGTGAACGTGATCGTTCCCGTCCCCGCGATCGTGTTCACGTCCGGATCCGTGGTCGACGCCGCCCACGTCCACTCGTTCGTGTTGGCCGTCTTGGTGAACGTGATCCGGATGTCGCGCTGCGTTCCCAGCGAATCGTATACGGCCATGCTGCGCTCCACCGTGTCGCCCGCGGCCGCCTCCGAATTCAGGTTTCCCGACATCGTCACGTTCTCCGTGGCCCGCACGATGGACGTTCCACCCACCGGAATCACAAGGTCCGTGATGCCCAGGTTGGTGTCGATGTATCCGCTCCCGTCCGCCATGTATCCCTGCACGTAGAGGCCCGTCGCCGGATCGATCAGTTCGCCTTCCGAATTCAGCGAGAACGATCCATCGCGCGAGTAAAAATACGCGTTGCCGTCCACCGAGGCCAGCACGAAGAAGCCCCGGCCCTGGATGGCCAGATCCGACTCGAACCCCGTCGTCTGGAGCGAGCCCTGGCTGAAGTTGATGTCGATCGTCGACACTTGCGTCCCCAGCCCGACCTGCACGGCGTTCGTGCCGCCGCTCGTCGTCGACGGCGCCGACGCGCCCTTGATCGTCTGCGAGATCTGCTCTTGAAACAGCGTTCGCGATGCGCGGTATCCGGTGGTGTTGACGTTGGCAATGTTATTGCCGATCACGTCGAGCCGCTGCTGGTTGGCCAGCAGTCCCGATACGGCGCTGTACAATGCAGTACTCATAGTCCAAATCCCTTATCGTCGTGGCGCTGCGTCGATCAGTCGGCAGCGCCCGGGCTTCCCACTACGGGGTCCAGCCCATTCCTCAGTCTGCTGAATGACACTCGCGGCAGGGGCGTCCGGGCGGACACCACCACCGCGCTGTCGATGTTCGTGAAAACCGCGTCCTCCAGATCGTTCTGCGGAACCGCCGTGATCACCGTCCGGTTCGGCACACTCACCACAAACGCCAACCGATCCATCAGCACAAGCGATTCCTTTGCACCTTTCGCCGCGGCCTCGTCCAGGGCCCGTCCCAGTCGAGCCTGATCGGCCTCCGTCAACGTCACGCCTCGTTCCGTCAGGCGCTGCATCGCGTGCGCGGAGAAACGAATGTCTCCGGCCGGACGCAGTTCTCCCGCAAGGACTTCGGCAAACGACGCCGACAACCGCCCAGCCGGAAAGCCCGAAAGCGCCCGCACGGCGGGCTGGGCCGCCACCTCCGCGGCATTCTCGAAAGCTATGGCGTTTACCATGGTTCTACCCTATCGTCTGTACACCGGCCATCGAAAGCATCTCCTCGCCGATCACCAGATACACGATGCTCCCGTCCAGACGGACGCCCGCCACCGTGCCTTCAACCCAGTCACCCGCGTCGGTGACGCCGCTCACCTCATGCCCGACCAGGCTGCCGGCCGAGATGAAGTTCAGTTGGTCGATGTTCCCGCTGAACGTCTCGAAGTTCTCGTTCAACTCGTTCATCTGCTCCAGCGAAGAGAACTGCGCCAACTGGGCCAGCATGTCTTCGTTGCTCATCGGATCCAGCGGATCCTGATTGCTCATCTGCTCGATGAGCAACTGCAGGAACATGTCCTGATCCAGTGTGGAACCGCTCGTCTCCGTCGTGGTGGTATCCGTGGATACGGACTTGGCCGACTTGGCCGCGGCCTGCGCACCCGCCTTCGTCGTCGAGGCCATCTTCGAGGCCACCGCCGCCCGCGCGTCCTGCGACGGCTGGCTGTAGACGGCCTTGTTCATGCCGACCTTCACCAATGCGTTCATGCCTTTCACCTTCCTTTCCGTATGGGCCGGTTTCCGATCAAACCAGCACATCCAACGTCCCGGCGTGCGGCGAAACCCACGCCCGATCCGATTCCAGTTCAGGCTCGATCTCGCCGTAGTGCACCGCCTGCCACGGCTTGCCCCGGCCCCATTCGCCGAACTCAAGCACGCTCTGCCTCGGCTGGCCCGTCGCGCTGCCTCCGCCGTCCATCTCGATCGAAACCGTCACCTTCGTGGCGTCCAGATCGCTTTCGGCCAGCGATTCACGCAGCCCGTGCATCTGACTCTCCAACGCCTCGCGTACGGCCGGATTGGCCGAGGCGATGCGCACGCTGAGTCCACCGTCCGACGACGTCACGTCGAGCCGCAGCTCGCCCAGCGACTCCGGCTGGAGCCGCACGATCACCGTCTTCTGCCCGTTGGACGCGAGGTAGCGCACGCTCTTCAGCGTGAACTCCCGCAGCCCGTCCAGCGTCGGGCCTTCCGCGCCCGCTGGCGCGCTCAGGCCCGCCTCCTCAGACGCCGCCACCAGCGCCGAATCGAACGATCCGGCGCTCGACACAACCGCGGGGTTCGCGGTTGACACGGCGTCCGCCGGTGCCGCGTTCGACGCCGCTACCGTTGGCATGCCGGCCTCGGCGGGTTCGCCCGTCGCGGCCGATGCCGCGGCCTGCTTGATCGACGCGGCCCGTGTCAGCACAGCCGCCTCGAACCCTTCCGGAAGGCCCTTGCCCTCCACCGGAGCCGACAGGGCTTCCTCCGTTACCAGGGCTGCGTCCACGAAGGACACCCGCTCAGCGCCCACGGCCTCGTCAAGGCCGTCCGCCTCGGCGGCAACCGCTTCGCCGGAGTACGCCGCAACCGATGCCCCGGCCCCTGCGGGCCCGGCCCGCTGAACCGCTGCCGCCTCTTCGACGACCTCAGCCGATGGCGCGGCCGGCGACGGCACCACCCGGTAGCTGGCCGTACTGCCCAGCGACGACGCATCCGCTCCGGCCTCCGCCGTTCCCACGGCAGCCGATGCTTCCGCGGCCGACGCTTCGCCAGCGGCCGCCAGGGCCGCCGACGACTGCACATCCCCTTCCGGGTTCGGTGCAGCCGTATCCGGCACGGGCACCACGACGATCAGCCCCAAGGCCGACGCAAAGGCGTCGGGCGGGCACTCCACCTCGCCGTCGGGCGTCCCCTCGCCATCGCCGGTGGCTTCCGGCGCCGGCGCGGCTTCACCCGTCGCAGGATCCCCGGCCGGTGTCTGACCACCCGGCGGATCCCCTTCCGCGTGTTGCAGGTGCGCGATGAGTTCGGCGAACGACGACGGCGCCGAGGCGTCTTGCCCCGTCGCGATCGCGCCGGGGCCACTCGGCCCGGCGCCATCGCCCCCGCTTCTCACCTGCGATACTTGCATGACTTCCAATAAACTCACCTCCCTTCGCCAAAATGTTGAGAATCATCCCGCACGCCGGCCCGGCGGCATTGCCAGGCCGTGTGAAATGGGATGCAAAGACGCGTGAAAACACACGAGACCACGAGCAGACAGGCTGCCTGTGCACGTGGAATCCAACGACTGCGCGGAGAACCCGCGCCGCTTCGAGCGGCTAGTAAACCCGCTCCTGGAGTGCGCGCAGGAACAGGGCCGCCTTGTCGGGATCCATCTCATCGAGGATCTTGCCCCGCACCCGCTCCTGAACCTTCGCCAGAATCCGTGCCGCCTCATCCGGCGGCCATTGCCGCAACACCTCGGCGGCGTTCTTCGGCTTCATGCTCTCGATCGACGTGGCCGCCTCCTGAAGCCGCACCTCGTAGTCGTCATCGGCCTCATCCAGCGATGCGACGAATTGCGTATACGCCTGCGTCAGCTCATCGCGGATCTCGTCGAGATCCCGCTCGCGCAGTTTCAGCCGCTGCTCGCGCTCGGCCAACTCGCCCTCCCGCTGCTTGACGGCCGCCTCCCGCTTCTTCAGCGCCCTGAGAATGGGATCCAGTTCGTCCTCTTTTTCCGCGGCGGCCGGCGCCGCGGCCGGCCGCCCCTCGAACAACCGCTCCAGGCCTTCCTTGGACAGGTTGCCCGTCGCCGACAACGCCCCTACCAGCGTCAGCACGAACGAAACCAGGGCTAGCACGAAAAGACCGATGATTTTCATGATTCCCGCCCGTGTGTCAGCGAGATCGCCGCATGGATCGTGGCAATCTCATCGGTGAACTTCTGCTCTTCCTTCATCACGTCCGCCATGAATGCCCCGTCCTGGCGCTCCTTGAGCAGCTCAACCACGCGCTTTTTCTTGGTGGCTTCCTCGAGTTCGGCCCGGCTCGCCTCTTCCCGCTTCCGGAGCTCCGCCAGCGCCGCGTCCTTCTCGACGGCCAACCGGGCCAGATGCCGCTCGTAGTCGAAGTAGCGCTGCACGTCGCGCGCCCGGAAGCTCGTCTCGCTGCGGCGGCCCGCCTCGTCGAACATGCTCCGCTGCGCCGCCGCGATGTGATCGCGCTCCTCCTCGTTCCGCCGGATCCCCCGGCGGATGCGCGCCAGCGCCGCCGCCTTCAGCTCCTCCTGGCGCTTGCGCACCCGCAGCAGCGCATGGTATCGAAACGGCCTCCGCCGCGCCATGCCTTCATCCCTTCAGAGCGGCCTCAATCCGCCCCTCGATCTCCTCA
>JAFGTL010000325.1 GCA_016934125.1 Candidatus Hydrogenedentota bacterium | reverse complement strand
GCGTCACTGACCCCGGGCTGGACGGGTTATCGCACCCGTTCCGGGTGCCCGGAGAAGAACCATCGTTGCGCTCCACGCTCGGTATCGTCGCTCCGTGCGCCCCCGCTCCCTGCGCTCCCGCTCCATGCGCCCTCGCTCTGTGCGCCCCCGCTCCGTGCGCCCCCGCTCCGTGCGCCCTCTGCGCGGCTCGGCGTCCTTCGCGTCCTCCGCGTTTCTCTTCCCCCAGAGCGGCTCCCATCTCTGTCCGTGTAGTCCGCGGTCACCCTTCTCCCGGCTCCCTTCTTCGCCACGGATCACACGGACGACACGGATCTCACGGCCCCTCGCTGGCTTCGGTTGCCATCGTCGCCCCGATCAACTATGCTGGCGGCGCGATTGGGAACGAATCGGCGCGGGCAGGAGCAGCACCGCAACGCAAGGAGCAAGCGTCAAATGGCGGACAGGACAGAGTGGGCGGATTTCTTTGACGGCCATGCGCCGGTGTACAACGACAACTGCTTCACGAAGAACACCCTTGCCGAGGTGGATTTCCTCGTGGAGGAACTCGGGCTGGCGCCGGGCGCGTCCATTCTGGACGTGGGTTGCGGCACGGGCCGGCACAGCGTCGAACTGGCCCGACGCGGCTACGCGGTGACGGGGGTGGACTTGTCGGCGGGCATGCTGGAACAGGCGCGTAAGGCGGCCGCGGCGGCCGGCGTCGACGTGACGTTCCTCCAGGCCGATGCCACCGAGTTCACGACGAATGATCGGTTCGACGCGGCCATCTGCCTGTGTGAAGGCGCCTTCGGACTCCTCGCCAGCGGCGGCGATCCCATTGCCCAGCCCCTCGCCATCCTGCGCAACGTGTCCAACGCCATGAAGCCCGGCGCGAAGTGCGTGTTCAACGCGTTGAACGCGTGCGCCCTCATCCGCCGGCACACCCAGGAGAATGTCGCGAGCGGCGTGTTCGATCCCATGGGGCTGAGCGAGGTGTCCGAATGCGCGCCGGACGCCGAATCGCCGGCCATGGCGCTCCGGGAACGGGCGTTTGTGGCCACGGAACTCGTGCTGCTGTTCGGCCTGGCCGGGCTCGAAGTGCTGTGTGTCTGGGGCGGCACCGCGGGCGACTGGGGTAAACGGGCCATCGAACTTGACGGGATCGAGATCATGCTCGTGGGCCGCAAACCGGCCGATCCGGGCGAGATCCGTTTCGCACTGCCCCCGCGCCCTTGAGGTGTTCGGGGCATCCCGCATACGCGCCACGCCGGCGTCTTTGTCATTCCCCGCCCGATGCTCTATCCTGGCCGTGTGGGCAGTCTGCGCGGTGCGGCTCGCCCGCAGAAAGGACGAATCATGGCGGATTTTCTGCGCGCTTCAGCGCTGGTTCTCGTGCTGTTGAATCCGTTTCTCGTCATCGTCTACCTGATCGATGTATTGCAGAAACTCGATTACCGCACCTTCAGCAGCGTGCTGCTTCGGGCGGGCGCGATCAGCGTGGCGGTATTCTGGTGTTTCGCGGTGGTGGGCGATGCTATTTTCGCCGACGTCGTCCAGGCCCAGTTCGCTTCATTCCAGATCTTCGGCGGCGCCGTCTTCCTCCTCATCGGGCTCCAGTTCGTGTTCCGGGGCAACGCAGCCATCGAGGCGCTGCGCGGCGAATCCGAGCACCTGACGGGCGCCATCGCCATGCCCCTCCTGATCGGCCCGGGAACCATCAGCGCCAGCGTTGTCGTCGGAGAGCGGCTGGACGTGGTGCCGGCGTGCGGCGCCATTCTCTTCGCCGTCGCGGTGTCGATCACGATTATGCTCGGCCTCAAGCGGCTCCACGACTTCGTCCGGCCCCGGCGGGAAGCGCTGGTGCAGCGCTACATCGACATCGCGGGCCGGATCACGGCGCTGTATGTGGGCACCGTGTCGATCGAGATGATCATGCAGGGGTTCACCACCTGGCAGGCGCCGGTTTGACGCGCTGCCGATCGCTGCCAGACGTTCTGGGGCCGTGAGGCCGCGGTTGTTTGCAGCCCGGGTTCCTGCTATCGTTTCGCAGGTTCAACCAAGCAGGAGGGGCGTGCCGCCGTGAGCGAGAAGGGCCTGTTCTTCCAGAACGTGATCGCGCTGATCTGGGATTTCGATCACACGCTGTCGCCGCACTACATGCAGCGGCCTCTGTTCCGCGAATACGGCATCGACGAGGCGGCGTTCTGGCGCGAGGTGAACGCTCTGCCCGCCTACTACGAACGCGGCGGCGTCCATGTCCAGGCCGACACCTGCTACCTGGGCCATTTGCTCTCGTACGTGCGCAACGGCCGGATGCCGGGCCTGAGCAATGCGAAACTCCGCGAGCTTGGCGGCGCCATCGAGTTCTTTCCGGGCATTCCCGAGTTCTTCGATCGCCTGGCCGGCATCGTGAATGCGCCCGAGTTCAAGGAGGGCGATCTCGAGATCGAGCTCGAGCACTACGTGGTGAGCACCGGGCTGGCCGAGATGATCCGCGGCTCGGCCATCGCGAGCCGGCTGGACGGCATATGGGCGTCGGAGTTCATCGAGGAGCCTGCCGCGCCCGGCGCCGATCTCTCAGGCGCGCCCCCGTCGGGGCCCATCGGCCAGATCGCCGGCTTCCTCGATAACACCACGAAGACGCGCGCCCTCTTCGAGATCAACAAGGGCGTCAACAAAAGCCGCAGCATCACCGTCAACGACACCATTCCCGAGGAAGAGCGCCGCGTGCCCTTCAAGAACATGATCTACATCGCCGACGGGCCCAGCGATATCCCGTCGTTTTCCGTCGTGAAGAAGCACGGCGGCGGCTCGTACGCGGTGTACGCGCCCGGCGACGAGGCCCAGTTCGCCCAAGTCAACGCGCTCCAGGCCGGCGGCCGCGTGGACAGCATCGGCCCGGCCGATTACTCCGCCAACAGCCAGACGGACATGTGGATCCGCCATCGTGTCACGGCCATTGCGAGGCGCATCCTCAACGAGCGCAAGCGGGCGTTTCGCGACAAGGTCGGGCCGAGCCCCGGCCACCTGCCCGATCGGCCCGACGAAGCGTAGGGCGGCGCGCAGCGGCTGAAGGAGTGGGGGAGGGGGCGCCGGGCGTGGGCGGTCAGATGGGATCGCCGGGCCAGTCCGGCGCTTTGCCGCGGAACACCTCGAAGTGGCTCCGCGGATCCTCGAGGAATCGCTTCGCGTCGGCGAGTTCGCCGATGCCCCGGTGTTGGGCGTTGACGCCCGCCACGGCCGACGCGCAGGCCAGCGCCGTCGCCGGATCACCGTAGCGCAGCATGCCCACCACGAATCCCGCCGAGAAACTGTCGCCGCATCCCGTCGTGTCCACGGCCTCGATGGGCGGCAGCACGTCGATATCCACGAGGTAATAGCGGCCGTCCCGGCGATGGACGGTGAGTGCGCCCTGCGTGCCCAGCGTGATCGACACGGCCCGCGGCCCGGCCTCGCATACCGCCTTCGCGGCCGCGGCATAGTCCGCCCGGGCCTCGAACGGCCCGTCCAGCATCGTGGCGATCTCGAACTCGTTGCACTGGAGCACATCGATGTGGCCGGCCCAGTCCCGCCATTGCGAGAAGCCGACAATCGAGCGCGCGCCCTCGGCGTCGAAGTGCGAGATGATGTTGTGCACGTCGAACGTGATCAGGCCGCCGAAGCACGCCCGGAACGCGGCCAGCGTATCGAGATCGATCTCGGTGCCATTGATGAAGTTGATGTGGGCCGCGTCGCATGCGAGGGCCGGCGCGAGCGCGTCGAGATCGAACGGGGGCATCCGGTGCCTCACCGTCTCGTCCCGCCACGACGCGGAGCGCCATCGCAGCGTCACGTGGGTGAACGGATCCGCGCACGGCGTGAGCCCGGCCGTGTCCACCCGCTCGAACTTGGCGAACTCGGCCAGCGCGGCCTCATATCGATCCGCGCCGAGCCGCGACACGGGCACCACGCGATCGCCCTCATCGAGCACGCTCGACAGGGCCGCCGCGTTATACAGAATCCCGCCGAAACTCTCGCGCCGTTCGCCATCCACCGCGAAAATCTCGTCGTAACACACTGCACCCAGCACTGCGATGTTCATGATGCGCGATTGTACTCCACGGCAGCCGGCCCGTTCCACCAGATTGATGGCGTCTCACCGGCCCGGCCCGGCCACGTTGTGGCCTGCGCCGCGGCCTGATATGCTAGCCGATACAGCAACGGGTGTCCCGAGCCCCGGAGGATGAAGCCATGAAACGCGCGAGTATCCTTGCAGTTGCCCTGGCGATCGCGGCCCTGCCTGCGGCCGCGGGCGGGCCAGTCACCGTGATGACGTACAACATCCACCACGCGGAGGGCCTCGACGGAACCGTCGATCTCGATCGAATCGCCCGCGTCATCCGCGCGGAACGCCCCGATATCATCTGCCTCCAGGAAGTCGACGTCCAGTGCCGCCGCACCGGCGGCGTCGACATTCCGGGCGTGCTGGCCGGCAAGCTCGGCATGAACGTGGCGTTCGGCCCCTGCCTCCAGTTCGACGGCGGGCATTATGGGAACGCCACGCTCACCCGGTTCGAGATCCTGCACTCCGAGAACATGCGCCTGCCCTCGCCCCAGGGGGCCGAGTCGCGGGGATGCCTCGTCACCACGCTCGACGTGGACGGTGTCGAGGTGGCGGTGCTCAACACCCATCTCGGCCTCCAGCCGCCGGCCCGCAAGGAGCAGGCGTCGGCCATTCTCGAACGGCTCCCGGCCGGCCCCGTGATTCTCGCGGGCGACTTCAACGAAACGGCCGACATGCCCGGCCTTCAACTGCTCCTCACGACGTTCCAGGATTCGTTCCGCTGGAACCGCGGCGAGGCCCAGGCCACATACGGCCAGGGCGCCGAGGCGCGCCGGATCGATTTTGTCCTGGTATCGAAGGATGTACTTGTTCTATCATCGCGCGTCGTGGCCTCGGGGGATTCGCAGGTGGCCTCGGATCACTTCCCGTACGTCGCCCAAGTCGACGCGGGCAGTCCCTCTGAGACTGCGGCCGATCGAGGCGTGTACGATGAGAAAGATGAACGGGTACTGGAAGCAGTAGTTGAAGGAAAAGAGGAATGAGCAAGAAGAAACTCAAGGTAGGACTCATCGGAGCGGGCGGTATCGCCAAGGCATGCCACCTGCCCAACTGGCGGGAACTGGAACAGGAAGGCCGCGTCGAACTGGTTGCCGTGTGCGACATCATCAAGGAGCGCGCGGAGGGCAACGCCGCCGAGTTCGGTGGCAAACCCTATCTGAGCTACAAGAAGATGCTCAGGGATCACAAGTTCGACATCGTCGACGTGTGCACCCAGAACCGGCACCATGCCCGGATCACCGTCGACGCGCTCAACGCGGGCGCCCACGTGCTCGTCGAGAAGCCCATGGCGATGAACTCCGCCGAGTGCCAGGCCATGATCAAGGCCGCCAAGGCGAAGAAACGCACCCTCATGGTGGCCCAGCACATGCGCTTCGAGTCCGCCAACGAGAAGCTCAAGGCCGTCGTCGATCGCGGCGAACTCGGCGACATCTATACCGCCAGCGCCGTCTATCTTCGCCGGCGCGGCATCCCCGGCTGGGGCAAGTTCCACATCAAGCGCGAGTCCCTCGGCGGGCCGCTCATCGACATCGGCGTGCATGTCATGGATCTCTGCATGTGGCTCATGGGGTTCCCGAAGCCCGTCGCCGCGTCGGGCAAAGTCTGGAAGATGTTCGGCGATCGCAAGGATCTCGTCAACTGCTGGGGCAATCCCTATCCGCCCAAGGAATTCGACGTCGAGGACTACGCGACGGCCATGGTGCGGTTCCAGAACGGCGCCGTCATGAATGTCGAGGTCTCGTGGGCGGCCAACATCGCCGACGAGCGCCACGGCGTCACCGTGCTCGGCGACAAGGCCGGCCTCGGCACCAATCCCCTCGGCGTATTCGGCTATCAGGACGGTTCTCTCACGTCGCGGAAGTTCGACTGGATGGAGAAAAACGAAGGCCACCGCATGGAGATCCGCCACTTCACCGAATGCCTCGAAAAGGGCCTGCCGGTGCGCGTCCAGCCCGCGGAATCCCTCCTGGTTCAGAAGGTGATCGACGCGATCTACGAGTCTTCGAAGAAGAACAAAGAAATCGCCATCCGATAGACTCCCCTTGGAGT
>JAFGTL010000324.1 GCA_016934125.1 Candidatus Hydrogenedentota bacterium | reverse complement strand
GCCCGAGCACCACCCGCGCTCGATCTTCCCCGAGACACGCTCCGTCGTCGTCATCGGCAAGCGGATCGCCCGGGGATGCCTCCGTGGCACCGAGGAAGGCACCCAGATGACGCTGTATCAGCAGTATGCGGTGAACTGGGTGCCGGATCGGTTTCTGGCCCTCACGACGGTATCCACGGCCACCTTCCTCGAAGACCACCGGTGGGAGGCGGTGCCGCTCCCGAACCTGCCCGTCCAGGCGCCCGCCATGGGCGTCGCGGTTCGCGACGATGCGCCCGCGCCCAACGTCATGATCGACTTCAACGAGGCGGCCGTGCGCGCAGGGCTCGGCATCATCGGATACAACGGCGAACTCATGACGCCCCAGTTCGGCCCCCGCCAGCGCATTCAGATTATCCTGACCGACGCCGAACTCGCCGCCGATCCGCTGTGCGACGAAAAGGTGTGCGACTACTGCAAGCGCTGCGTAGCGGCGTGCCCGTTGCACGCCATCGACGCCGGGCAGGAAACGGAACTCGAGATCTGTGGCCTCCGAATGCCCGTGGCGGCCATCGATTACGGCCGGTGCGCCTCCTGCCGGAACGGGGCGAGCGGCAACCCCTTCCATCCCTCCGGGCGGCCCGATCGGCTGGCGGCGGCCTGCACGCGGGCGTGCGTACACCACCTGGAAGAGGAGGAGCTTGTGTCCAACCGGTTCCGGACCCCCTTCCGCCGCCGGCCGGCCTGGCAGATCGACGGGCAGGGCGCCACGTCCCTGGTTGAGGAGGCCTAGCCCATGCGTACGCTCACCGCGCAAGCCGTCAAGGACTTCGCCAAGGCCCAAGGGCTCGATCTTGTGGGCGTGGCCAATATCGAACGCTTCGAGCATGCGCCCCCCCGGATGCATCCGGCCGCCATCCTGCCCGAAGCCAGATCCGTGATCGTGGTCGCGCGCCGCATCCTCCGCGGCAATTGGCGCGGCATCGAGGAAGGCACCTACTGGCCCAACTACACCTACTTCGGCTACCACGGGCTTCTGAACAGTTTCTTCATTCCCCGCGGGGTATACGAGACGGCGTGCTTCATCGAGGATTTCGGCTGGGAGGCCGTGCCCTACTACCCCGGCGTGCCCGAGGCCCAGCCGCCCGTGCCCCCGATCCGGCCGGGCACTGTGGCGCCCGACGTTCATCTCGCCATCCGGATCGCGGGCATCGCCGCGGGCGTCGGCGAGATCGGCTGGGCCAAGGTGTTCCTCACCAAGAAGTTCGGTCCCCGCGTCCGGCTTTCGGCCATCATCACCGAGGCCCCGCTCGAACCGGACGCACTGCTCGAGCCCGGCACCCTTTGCGATCGGTGCATGTCGTGCGTCCAGGGCTGCCCCTGCGACGCCGTGCCGCACCGCAACGAAGGCCGTGTCGTCCGGATCCAGATCGAGGACAAGATCTACGAGTGGGGCGATGTGGACATGGGCCGCTGCACGCTGAGTTACCACGGCGGCGATCCGCGGGTATCGCCCTTCATCCACAAGACCTTTCCGGGCTATGAGTTCGACGTGCGCAACCAGCGGATCTCCGAGGACATGGCCTACAAGCTGTGCTGGCCCTTCTCCCAGGGCAAATGGCGCGTGACGGAAGAGGATCCTTCGGGCTACATCATCGAAGGGCACGCACGCATCAAGGAATGGGGCGGCGACGGCAGCTACGGCGTGGGCGGTTCGCGCGGATGCATGCGGAGCTGCTTCAATCATCTCGAAAAAGAGGGCGCTATCGAACAGACTTTCGAAAACGGCCCGTTCGTCAAGCGCCCTCGCTGGCTTCTGTCGCATCGAGTGCCCGAAGCGGGCACCGGGGAGTAGCGTGTGCCGCCCTTAGGCGTCGGATGAAGACGGAAACAGATCCTTCACCGATGAGATGACTTGGGCGCAGATCTGCGTCAAGCCCATGGCGTCGCCGAGCAGGGCGATGAGATCGCCGAGCACGCCGATCTCCTGCTGCTTGACGAGCAAGCTATCCGCCCGGGTGGGATTCGGCCTCGGTTGCGATACGGTTTCAATGTGCTTCATGGTAGTCTCTCCTGCAGTCAAGCTGCCGTTGTCGCGCGTTCCCGCCGTTCTAGAAGTCAACCTGGAACCGCGTCTGGAAGATGTCCACGTTGCCCTCGTAAAGGTCGTGGTCGACGTCGGCGCGCACATAGTTCCACATGATTCGCGTGCATGGATTCAGATACCAGTTGAGCCCGATCGTCACGTTCTGCTCTTCGCCGCCGCGCACGGCGCCGTCATTGAGATCGAGCGCCGAATACCGCGCCGCCAGTTCCCATGCGCCCCAGCCGCGCTCGCCCTTGAGCGAGAAGTTGCGTTTGGGATGCACCCGGCCGAACACGCCCGCGGCGTTCTTGTACGGGCGATGCTCGCCCGTCAGGAAATACCCGGCCTGGACGTAGTAGCCGTCGAACCCGAGGTGGCCGGCGAAATCGCTGTCCACGGCGGCGGCCATGTACTCACCCTGAACCGACAGGGGCCCCCAGATTAGCGCCGCCTCCGCGCCGAACAGATCGATGTCGTCGAGGCGCGTGTCCACGATCCGGTAGCCCTCAATCGCCCCTGCGTCCGTGTTGACGTATCGGTTCGCCAGGTGCGACTCGGGCCGCGTCTGCCAGCCGGCGATGGGGCCGCCGAGATCGTCTCCGTCCGGATTCCGGTGGCTGTACGCGACGCCGAGATGGAGCAGCCGCCTGCCCTCGTCCCGATACCACGGCAGCCCCGTGATCCGGGCCGTCACGGCGTATCCCTGATCCTCGTCGGAGTCGTCGTCCGAGGGGAAATCGTCCACCTCCTTGAACGCGCCGATGGCCCAGGTGGCCCGGCTGTCGAGCACGTCGTTGTGGAGCAGCACCCCCAGGTTCCGGTTCGGAGCGAACACGCACGGCAGCGCCAGTTCCATGAAGGTGTGCTCGCTGACGCCCGTGCACCGCTCCAGGCCGAAGGGTTCCCGGATGTGGCCGACTTTCACGTTGCCCACCCAGGGGAGATGCTGGAGCCCAAGGTATACGTCCTTGAACTTGGCGTCCCCGTCGTTGCCCGCGAAGTCATATTCGCTGCGGAACACGACATCACCGTAGAGCGTGCCCTCGAGCCGGATGCGCGCCAGGCGGAACTCGGCCCCGTCCTGCTCGTCGCCGACGGCATGCTTGAGATCCCGATCCTGGTGATAGAAGGCCCAGTCGCACTGGAGGCGTCCGCCGATCCGCAGTTTGAACCGGCCGTCCTCCGTCTCGAACCGAAGCCCGTCCTTCCAGTACGTACGGAAGTCCGAGGCCGGCTTGTCGGCCTCGGCCTCGAGGGCTTGCTCGACCTTCTCGATCCGCTGTTCGAGTTCGGCCGCCGGGGGCGCCTCGGGCGCCTGCTGCGCGAGCCGCTGCTCGAGTTCGGCGATCCGCGCCTCCAGTTGCTCCACGCGATTCAGCAACGCCTCTTCGCGCGAAGGGGCGGGGTCCTGGGCCGAGACGACGCACGCCCATCCCAGGGCTGCCACCAGCCCGGCACGGCACAGGCGCCGTGCAGTCACGAGTCCATGTCTTCCCATCGCGATAACCATCCTCCTAGTCCGGCCGTCTTCGAGTCGTCCGGCCTGCGCTCTCCGGACAGACAGATCTCTCCTGTCCAGGTTTGTGCATGGCCGCGCGATCGGGGAGGGTGCGCCGGACGCACACCCGCTCCGCCAGGCGTTCTCGCCTGCGCGGCCTACGCGACGCTGCGCCGCGCAGGCGGGAACGCCGCCCCGTCACTCCATGCCGGCCTGACTACGGCTCGGCACGTTTGGTGTCTGCGAAGGTACGGATCTCTTTGGGCACCACGAACACGCGCAGGTCTCTGCGCAGTTGCAGGGCCCGGTAACACTCCTGAGATACATTGGCCTGAAGGGGAACACCCCATTTGCTGATCAACTCGACCTTGACGAAGGGCCCGGCGGGGTTGACGTGGGCCACTGTCGCCTCAAAACTGTTGGTGCCGTTCGGCTCGATGGACAGTTCGAGCAGGTGGGGGCGCACAAAGGCCTCGGTGGTGTCCGGATCGGCGCCGGACTGGCCGTCGTGCACCGCGGCGGGATGGCCGGTGATATGGGCGGCCCCGCCATCGATGCGTGCGTGGAACAGGTTTACGTCGCCGAGGAAGTGATATACGAAGGGATTCGCGGGGTGTTGGTAGACTTCATCGGGCGTGCCCACCTGCTCGATGCGGCCTTCGTTCGTGATCACGACACGATCGGCCACCTCGAGGGCCTCTTCCTGATCGTGCGTCACGAATACGCTGGTGACGTGGATCTCGTCGTGCAGCCGGCGCAGCCACCGCCGCAGTTCTTTGCGCACCTTGGCATCCAGCGCGCCGAAGGGCTCGTCGAGAAGCAGTACCTTCGGCTCCACCGCCAGGGCGCGCGCCAGGGCCACCCGCTGCCGTTGGCCGCCGGAAAGCTGGGCCGGATAGCGATCGGCCAGGTTCTCGAGCTGGACAAGCTTGAGCAACGCGAACACGCGATCGCGGATCTCTGCCTTGGACGGGCGCCGGCGGCGCGGCAGAACCCGAAGGCCGAACCCGACGTTGTTGAACACCGTCATGTGACGGAACAGGGCGTAGTGCTGAAACACGAACCCGACGCGTCGCTCCCGGGGGTTCTTGCGCGTCGCGTCCTCCCCGTGGAGGATGACGGAGCCCGTATCGGGCGCGTCCAGCCCGGAGATGATCCGCAGCAGGGTGGTCTTGCCCGAGCCGGACGGGCCGAGCAGGGCGAGGAGTTCGCCCGAGTGCACATCCAGATCGATGCCGTGCAGGGCCGTAAACCGGCCAAACCGTTTCGTGACGTTCCGAACCTGGATGCTCACGTCGCCTTACCACCCTTTCCCGGCCAGATATTGCTCGTGCTCTTCAGCCTGTTTGCGCGTCTTCCACTCGGCGGCCTTCTTCAGCGCCAACGTGACGAGGCTGACCGCGGCCAACAGCGACGCCACGGCGAAGGCCGCCGCGAAGTTGTACTCGTTGTAGAGGATCTC
>JAFGTL010000323.1 GCA_016934125.1 Candidatus Hydrogenedentota bacterium | reverse complement strand
TGCCCGAGCAGCTTCTTGAGAGCGAGTTGTTCGGCTACGAGAAGGGGGCGTTCACGGGCGCGGTGTCGAGCAAGCCGGGCCGGTTCGAACTGGCGAACCGGGGCATCATCTTCCTGGATGAGATTGGCGACATGCACGCCAACTTGCAGTCCAAACTCCTGCAGGTCATCGAGCACAAGGAGTTCACCAAGCTCGGGGGCCGGCGCCATATCAACGTGGATGTGCAGATCATCGCGGCGACGAACGCGGATCTGGAGGAGCGGACGAAGGAAGGGACGTTCCGGGATGACTTGTACTTCCGTCTGAACGAGGTGTGCATCTGGGTGCCGCCGTTGTCGGCCCGGCGGGAGGATATCCCGCTTCTGGTACGTCATTTCATCCAGAAGCATGGCCGGTTCAGCGGGAAGGCGGATTTTGAGATCTCGGGGGAGGAACTGGCGGCCCTGACGGAGCACAACTGGCCCGGCAACGTGCGCGAACTGGAGAGCACGATCAAGCGGTGGCTCGCGCTGGGCAAGAAGGTGCTGCCGTCTCCGCGGCACAGCGCGGCCGAGCAGAAGACGGGCCCGAAGCCGCCGGAACGGCAGCCTGAATCGCCGCCGGGACGCCAGCCGACGCGGCACGTGCGGGTCGCTGCGGGGGCGCATATGCCGCCGGAGGCGGATCGGATCCGGGAGGCCCTCGAGGGGAACCAATGGAACCGGCGCAAGGCTGCGGAGGCGCTGGGCATGAGCTACCAGACGCTGCGCCGGCGCATCGAGAAGTACGGCCTGGATCAGCCGCGATAGGGCGGGTTTCGGCGCCAGGGCAGGGGCGCGCGGATTCAGAAACGGCGGGCGCGTGTCGATAAAGGGCAGGAAGTGCGGCTCCCCGAGGCCGAGGATTTTGATCGAAATGGGAGGCGGCCTTGAGGTATACTGTCGCTGTCTTGGGGTGAATGGGTGCGGAGGGTCTCAAGCAAGGCGCGGGAGAGGGGGTTCGCTGGGGTCTTGCTGAGTACGGGACCTGCGAGTGGGGTGATACGGGCAGGCGGAGAGGATCAACAAATTGTCAACGGTGACAAACCTGGGTACAAAGGAACCAGGTTTTTGGTCGGATTATCTGGGCGATTTGTCGGTTAACTTGATTATTCGCAATTTGTTACGGCGCAGGATCACCTTTGGCACATATCCTGCTTAGTATAGAAGAAGAAGTTCTGCACTGGGCTCGGCGCGATCAAGCGTAGGTGCGAGAGCGAGAGCCAGATGAATGGCTGAAACGTTAACCCGGTATGGGTGCATCGGGTTGGCTCCAACTGAGGAGATTGCGGAAATGAGGCTGCACAAGGCGTTGGCGGGGATGGCGGTGGTGGCGTTGGTAGCGGCCCCGGCCATGGCGACGGTTCCGCTGTCGTACGATTCGACGGGGACCGGCGAAATCCTGCTCTGGCGTATCTATAACGAGTTGTATCTGGGCGTGGACTGGGAGTCGCTGCCGCAGTCGCAGTGGCTCGCGACCGACAACAACGACATGCTCGCGTACGAGTTCGACATCGAGTTGTGGACGCTGGGAGAGGGCGAATCGATTACGTTCGAACTGGAAGCCGCGTGGATGAACGCCTTCTTCACGCAGGACATCGGCGTGTACACCGTGGACGAGTACGGGAACGCGGTGGTGGACTACAGTGTGCTTGCGCCGGTGACGAATGTGTGGGCGGGGTTGGGCGACTTGCGCGGGCTGGGGATGACGGGGACGTTCACCGCGACGGAGACGTTCGGGGTGGCGGACTACGCATTCGATCCGCGCCCGGAGTGGGACACGGAGTTCACGTGGTATTCGGAGGCGGATCGAAACGACCCCGTCGGCTACACGGCGGACGATATCCATATTGCGTTCTTTTACACGCCCATCGAGAACACGTGGCTGGTGGTGGTTGAGGATCTGCCGTTCGAACTCGAGGTCGAGGGCGAGAACATCAGCCATCAGGACTTCAACGATTTCCTGTTTGAGTTGCGGATTGTGCCCGAGCCGAGTTCGATGGTGCTTCTGGGACTTGGTATCGCGGGGATGGCGATCCGCAGGTTCCGGAAGTAAGCCAGGAGGACAGTCGGGTCCTCTTGGAGCGTGATTCGAGTCAGACCGTAGCAGACGCAGTGAGTCTGCTACGGTTTTTTTGTGCAGAATAGGCCGGGGCGGTTGGAGGGGGCCGCCGCGGATATGCGGGGGAATTGTGAGATGCCGTCAAGTATTAAGCGGGCGGGAACGAGGGTACGCGGACGCAGAAGGACGTTGCCTCCGCTGGGCGGATCGTGTATAATACGTTGTGGGAACTAGAGTTCCAAGATGATCGTCTTTCAGTGAGCTTGGCTCGAAGGCAGAATCGGGCCGATGGGAACTGAACGCCGCGGCGGGCGTCCGGCGGGTTCGTTGCCGGGACACGCCGAGGGGAAGGGAAACGAACCACGTGACCGAAGGCGACCGGAAGGGGTGGCTCCAGGATCATGAGGAGATTCGTTCGCCCATTCACGAGAACCTGCTTGGCGTCTCGTCGGCCATGCATGAGGTCAACGAGATGGTGCAGCGCGTGGCGAAGAGCGACATCACGGTCCTCATAACGGGGGAGAGCGGAACGGGCAAGGACATCGTCGCGAAGATGCTGCACCGGCTCTCGCCTCGGCAGGGCAAGCCGTTTGTGAAGGTGAACTGCCCGGCGGTGCCGGAGAGCATTTTCGAGAGTGAGTTGTTCGGCTATGAGCGGGGGGCTTTCACGGGGGCACGCACGTCGAAGCCGGGCCGATTCGAGCTGGCACATCGGGGAACGATATTCCTGGACGAGATTGCGGAAACCCCGTACCGGATTCAGGGCAAGCTCCTCCAAGTGTTTGACGGTGAGCCGTTTATGCGAATAGGGGGTTCGACGCCCATCCGGACGGACGTGCGGGCGGTGGCGGCGACGAACATGGATCTCGACGCGGCAGTCCAGGACCGGCGGATGCGGGAGGATATCTACTTCCGGCTGAGCGAGGTCATCATCCACATGCCGCCGTTACGGGATCGCTGCGAGGACGTGGGGTTGCTGGCGGAGCACTTCAACTACAACTACTCGGAGCGGTTCGGCAAGGACTACCGGCCTCTGGCACGGGACGTGATCGCGAGGCTGGAGGAAGAGCCGTGGCCGGGCAATGTCCGGGAACTGGGCGCGCGGGTCAAGAAGTACGTGGCCACGGGCAAACTGGACGCGCTGTTTGAGAAGCAGACGGAACCCTCCCGTCCGGCGCAGGAGGCGGGAAGGACTGCCGCGGCGGAGCCTGAGCCCGCCCCGGCGGAGGACACGCCGGGGAAGGCCTTCATGCCCCTGAAGGAGGCGGCGCGCCAGGCCGCGGAGGCCGCGGAACGGGCGCTCATCGAGGAGGCGTTGCGGTACACGCTGTGGAACCGCCGGAAGGCGGCGCAGTTGTTGGATATCAGTTACAGTTCGCTTCTCCGCCGGATTGACACGTACGGACTCGGGAAAACAAAGCCGGAGTAAGGTAGCGTGAGTGCTATGGAAAGACACGTTTTTCGCGCGATGCGGGTGTTGGCGTGGACGGGGGCGGTGTGCGCGTTGGGCATGGGGTGCGCGTCCCGGCCGGCAGTCGTAGAAAGCATGAGGGTGCCGACGGATCAACTGCGGGAGGCGGCCGCCGAGGAAGCCCCTGCCGAGGCGGCCGCTGGGGCGGAGGAGGAGGTGCCGTACGTCATCGGCGCGGGAGACGTGCTTGAGTTCCGCTCGTTCGACGATGAGACGCTGAGCCAGGAGGTTGTGGTGCGGTACGACGGGCACGTGTCGCTGCCGCTGATCGCGGATCTGAAGGTGGCGGGGGCCACGCGGGACGAGGCGCAGGCGAGCCTGGAGGAAGCGTATCTGGCGGTGTTCAAGGAGCCGCAGGTGTCGCTGACGGTGAAGGCGCCGCAGAGCAAGTCGTTCTACGTGATGGGCGACGTGATGCGGCCGAATGAGTATCCCTACGTGCGGGCCATCACGGTGTTGCAGGCGGTGAACCTGGCGGGGGGGCTGCGCTACTCGAGTCGAACGGACGAGGATTACGTGTCGCAGCAGGGGACGTTGACGAAGGCCTTCATCATCCGGGGCCGCGGGGCGGCGCGGGAGGTCATCGAGTGCGACATGCGGCAGTTGACGCATCCGGGGGCGCATCCGGCGGATACCTTGGTGAAGCCGAACGATTTCATTTATGTGCCGGAGGGGGTGAATCTGGTGTATGTGCTCGGGGAGGTGCAGCGGCCGAGCGTGTTCCAGTTGGCGGAAGGCCAGACGCTGGTGCAGTTGCTGGCGCGGGCGGGGAGCTTCTCGGGGAGCACGGCGCGCATCCGGCACGTGGTGTTGTTGCGCGAGACGGATGCGGAGAACACGCTCGTGACGACGGTGAACGTGCGCCGGATGCTGAAGACGGGCGAGCACATCACATTGCGGCCGGGGGACGTGATCTACATTCCGCGGGCGCGGCTTGTGCGGCTGCAGGAGTTCATCAACCGGATCACGGGCTCCATCACGCCGGTGCTGGATCTGTACAACCTGGCGTGGGAGACGGGATACACGAAGAAGCGCCTGGAACTGCTGTATGACGAGAGTTATACGTCGGACGAGGGCAACCTCACGAGCTTGCTTCAGAACATACGGAGCTATGGGGAACTCATCGAAGGATACCAGTCGAGCCTTCCTGAGACTCCATAGGGGGATAGAGCATGACGACAGAGTTCTCGACGGAGCTATCGGCGTTTGCCCAGCAGGGCGGGGGCGGACGGGCCGGGGAACGGGGGCTTGATCTGAAGCGCCTGATCCGGTTGCGGCTGCCGCTGATGGTGATGGTATTCATCGCGTGTGCGGTGCCGACGGTGCTGGCGGCGTGGTTCATGGTGCCGCTTGAGTATGAGGCGCGGGCGCTGATCCGGTTTCTGGAGAAGCGAGAGGCGGTGCTCCGGGGCGGTGACATGGGCACGCGGAGCAACTACGAGCAGTTCGTGCAGACGCAAGTGCGGTTGATCTCGGGAAGCCCGATCCTGCCGCGGGTGCTCGATGATCCCGAGGTGCGCGCCTTGCCGTTGCTGGCGGACTCCGACGATCCGCTGGCGACGCTGGAGGGCAAGGTGTACGCCCAGTTGAATCCGAAGACGGAGTTGGTGACGGTATCGTGCCGGGCCAAGGAGCGGGAGACGGCGCTGGTCATCGTGCGGGAGATTGTGACGCAGTATATGAATTTCGCGCTGGGCCAGGAGCAGCGGGTGGATGATGAGGTGGTGAAGGCGCTGCTGAAGGAGGAGCAGGAGACGGAACAGCAGCTGAACACGCTGCGGGAGACGATCAACCTGCGGAAGAAGAACAGCGGGATTGCGCTGCTGGCGGATGGGAACAACGCGGTGGCGGCGGAGTCGCAGACGTACCACGAGAATCTGTCGGCGGCGCAGACGGACTTGCTCCGTTCGCAGGCGGAGAGCGCCCAGTTGGAGCAGTTCATCGCGGAGATCGAGGCGCTCCAGGCCCGGTGCCAGGAGCATCCGGACGAGCCGATCCACGAGCACGGCGTCGAACGCCTGTTGGCGGAGGATCGGGGCGTTGCGGTGCTGATCGAGAATCTTGCGAGCATCGAGAACGAGTTGGCGCGGCTGCAGGAGATCTACCAGGAGGGGCACAAGCAGTTGCGGCTGGCGGAGCAGGCCCGCGAAGTGGCGGAGAGCACGCTGGCCGAGGCGAAGCGGGAGGCCCGGGCGAGTGTATTGAAGTCGCTGCTGGAGCAGTACCGGTTGGAGTTGGAGGTGGCGCGGGGCGTCCAGGAGGGGGCGCAGGCGCGGGTGGAGGAGTTTCAGAAGAAGATCGCCGCGTCGGAGGCGCGGGCCATGGAGATCTCGCAGTTCCTGGCCGATCTCGAACTCATGGAGAACAGCGTGGAGGAACTGGAGGAGCACCTGGGCCGGGTGCGCAGCCGGCTGCGGGACAAGAGCGTGGAGAGCAACGCGCCGGCAAACATCCAGGTGGCATCCGAGGCGCATGCGGGCGAACACCCGGACTATGGGCGCCGACTCAAGGCGATGTTGCTGGCGTTGGTGGGTTCGATGTGCGTGGGGGCCGGGATCGGGGTGCTGCGGGAGTTGACGGATCAGGAGGTGCGGACGGCGCAGGATTTGTCGTACCTGACGGATCTGCCGCTGCTTGCAGTGGTGCCCCATTCGAGCATGGATCGGCTGCCGAAGCAGATCGAGTCGGGCCTGTTGACGGCGGATCATCCGGATACGACGAGCGCGGACGAATTCCGGCGTGTGTTGACGCGCATTATCTATCCGCCGGAGGGTTCGGCGGAGTTGAACACCTGCTTGATCGCGAGTCCGTCGCGGGGGGACGGTAAGACGTCGCTGGCGTGCAACCTGGCGGTGGCGCTGGCCCATGCGAACCGGCGGGTTCTACTGCTCGATTTGAGCACGCGGCGGCCGGACGTGGCGCGCCGGTTCGGGCTGGAGCCCGGGCCGGGGCTGAGCGAGGTGCTTGCGGGCGAATACGAGCCGTCCGCGGTGGTGCAGACGACGCGGTTCCCGAACCTGCATGTGATGGGGCCCGGATCGGATCGGGAGGAGGTCATCGGTAAGCTGGCGTCGCGTGAGACGATCGAGTTTCTCGAGAAGGCCGAGGACGCGTATGAGCATGTGGTGATCGACACGCCGCCGTCGCTGTTGATGTCGGACGCGAAGCTGCTGGCGCCGGTGGTGGACGGGGTGGTTCTGGTGATAGGGGCGGGGATCTCGACGGCGGGCATGGTGCGGCGGTGCGTGAACGAGTTGCGTCAGATCAACGCGAATCTGGTGGGGGTGGTGCTGAACGGGGTGAAGCAGACGCCCGGCGGATACCTGAGCGAGAACCTGAAATCGTATTACGCGTACTCGATGGCGGGCGAAGAGGGCATCGCGGGCCGTGCCCGGGCGATTGCCGCGCCGGACGCGGAGGACATGTCCGAACCGACGATTATGCTCGTGGATGACGAGGAGACGGACGACGACGCCGAGTAGACGGGCGAGGCGGAGTCTGCGGGCGATGGCGTGATGGGTGGGTGCAGTTCGGACAGGATTCGGGTGAGGCCTTAGTGTGATGTTGGAGACGGTTCAGCTTTTCGGGATGACGTTCGACAACATCACGTTCGAAGAAGTCCGGCACCGGATTGCGGAGCGAATCGAGAGCGGCGCGCCGGGCTACGTGGTGACGCCGAACGTGGATCACGTGTGCCGGTACCATCGGGACGAGGCGTTCCGGAACGCCTATCAGGAGGCGTTTCTGGTGCTTGCAGACGGGATGCCCATCATGTGGGCGTCGCGGCTGTTGAGGAAGCCCATCTGCGCGAAGTTGAGCGGTTCCGATCTGGTTCCGCTGCTGAGCGAGTTTGCGGCGCAGCGCGGGTATTCGGTGTTTTATTTCGGCGCGGCGGCGGGCGTGGCCGCGGAAGCGGCGGATCGGCTGTGCCAGAAGTACGCCGGGCTGAAGGTGGCGGGGGTGTACTCGCCGCCGATGCATTTCGAGAAGGATCCGGAAGCGCGCGCCGAGGCGAGCCGGCGCATCCGCGAGGCGAGCCCCGACATCTGCTTCGTGGCGTTGGGTTCACCGAAGCAGGAGTATTGGCTCCACCAGCACGCGCGCGAGACGACGGCACGGGTGTGCCTGGGGATCGGCGCGGGACTGGACTTCGCGGCGGGGCGCGTCCGCCGTGCGCCGGTGTGGGTTCAGAACGTGGGGCTGGAGTGGGCCTATCGTCTGGCCCGGGAGCCGCGAAGGCTCTGGCACCGATACCTGGTGGAGGATATGTTGTTCTTCGGCCTGGTGTGGCGGGAATGGCGCGCGGCCCGGCGCGCGCGGCCGGGGAATCCGAACGGATGATGGTGAAGGGGCGGAGATGACGCGACGACGGGTTTGGATGGCGCTGTTGGCGATGTTGGTGGTTGTGGCGGTGCTCTGCGCGGCCGGGGCGGGCGGGGTGTACGTGTACATCCAGCACCGGAACCAGAAATGGCTCGAGGCCGCGGAGGCGGCGTATGCCCGGGGAGACTGGGTGGAAGCGCGGAGCAACTATGGGCGGTATCTGCCTCAAGAGCCGAGCAATGTGCCGCTGCTTCTGAAGTACGCGGATGCGAACTTGCACATCCTGGCCAACCGGGCAGGCGCACTGACGAACGCGGCCACGGCCTACATGCAGGTGCTCACGTATGAGCCGGAGAACCGGGAGATCCGGGAGAAACTCCTCGATCTATACGAGCGGACGGGGGCCTGGCTCCCCCTCGAATACCAGACGAGCGAGTGGCTTGAGTCGGAGCCGGCGAATGAGACGTATCGGTTTGGCCGGGCGCTCGCGCTGGACAAGCTGGGCCGGCGGGACGAGGCCATCGCCGTATACGAGGATCTCATTGCGTCGGGGACGTCCGACATGCGGGCCTACGGGGAGTTGGCCCGGCTCCTCCGGGAGAGCGGGCGTCACGTGCAGGCCGAGCAACTGCTGGACGATGGACTCGAAGCGCATCCTGAGAGCGGGCTCATTCACCTATACCGGGCCCGGCTCTTCCTCCGGACGCAGGATCTCCGGAAGGGGGAGGAAGCGTTGAACGCGGCGCTGCAGGTGGCGCCGGACAATGTGGACGTGGTGCTGGCGGCGGCGCAGTTGGCCGTGTTCCGGCACGATCTGGATCGGGCGGTGGCGCTCGGGGAGAAGGCGTTGTCGCTTGCGCCGGAGCGTGCGGACAGTCACTTGGCGGTGGCGAACATCCATCTGAACCGGGGCGATGTCGAGGGGGCCATCGCGGTGCTGGCGGGGTTGAAGCCGGAGGTGGCGGTGGATCATCCGGAGACGCTCGTGACACTGGCGGATCTGCAGTTGACGGCCGGCCAGATCGAGGAGGCGCGGAAGACGGTGGCGTTCTACAAGAACGCGTATCCGGGCCAGCAGCCGATTGTGGACTACTTCGACGCGCGGGAGCTCATCGAGGCGGGGAAGGCGGCGGAGGCGGTTGAGAAGCTGGCGCCGATCGTGAAGCGCCGGCCCGGTTTCCTGCCGGCGCGGTATGCCCTGGGCGTGGCCTACCTGCAGTCGGGCCAGTATGATCTGGCGCGGAGCACGATCGAGGCGTATGTGAGTGAGAACCCCGGCGACTTGCGGGCGCAACGGCTCCTGGCAGGGCAGTTCGGCCGCCGCTGGAGCCTCTCGGAAGTGGCCGCGCGGGCCGAGCAGACGCTGGAAGATGGGGAGGCGAGCGGGGCGGCGTTGATGTCGGCGGGGCTGGCATTGCTCGAGGCCGCGACGCGCGACGGCGAGGCGGAGGCTCAGATGCCCCTGCTGGAGCGGCTGTTCGAGGAGGCCATTGAACGGGATGGAAGCCAGGTGAACGCCTATCGGGGCTGGGCGGAGGCGCTGACGGCCGCGGGTGAGACGGAGCGCGCGAGAGCGGTGCTCGATCGGGCCAGCGAGGCGGGGCTCGACGCGGATGAGTTCATCACGGTGCGGGCGGGTATTGCGCTGGCGGAGGGGGATGTCGAGGCGGCCCGCACG
>JAFGTL010000322.1 GCA_016934125.1 Candidatus Hydrogenedentota bacterium | reverse complement strand
TGCTGTGGTCGCTGTACAGCAACTTGACGCGGCGATGGGGCGGGGGTGTGGACGTGGCGGCGGTGCCGCTCTTCATGGTGGCGACGGCGGTGGTGCTGGCGGGCGTGCGGTGTTTCGTGCACGAGGACTCGCAGTGGTCGGCGCGGGCGCTGGCGGAACTCGCGTACATGGCCGTGTTCCCGACGTTCCTGGCCTATGCCTTCTGGGACGTGGCCATGCGGCGCGGCAACGTGCTTCTCGTGGCGGTGGCGTCGTATTTCACGCCGCTGCTGTCGACGACGATCACCTGCGGATACCTGGGCGTAGGGGCCGGCGTGGCGATCTGGGCGGCTTGCGCGTTGATCATTGCCGGGGCCATTGTGTGCAGGCGATCGATCCGGGACTGAGCGGGCCGGAAGGGAGAGCGGAGGAAATGGGTTTGAACTGCGTGTTACTCATCTCACTGACGGCGGCGGGGGGGCCGCAGCACGACGGGCCGGCCGGGGCCTACCTCGCGATCCGGGGGATCTACCCGCATCTGGCGGCGTTCAACCATCCCGTGGCCGGGGAATCGGGGGATCCGAACCGGCATGGGGAGTGCGGGATCGGCGCGGTGGTGCCGTGGGCCGATCACCTGTGGTACCTCACGTATCCGCCCCACATGCGATCGGGCAGCAACGACAAGCTGTATCAGGTGGACGCGGGGCTGAACCGGACGATCCGGCCCGAGAGCGTAGGCGGCACGCACGCATGCCGCCTGATTCACCGCGAGTCGAACCAGCTCATCATCGGGCCCTACTTCATCGGGGCCGGCGGGACGGTTCGATGCGCCGACATTGGCCAGCTCGAAGGGCGGATGACGGCCGTAGCGCGGCACCTGGCCGATCCCGAGAACCTCGTCTACTTCTACGACATGGAGGGGACGGTGTACGAGGTGAACGTCCACACCCTCGCCGTGCACAAGCTGTTCGACAAACCGGTGCCCGGCTGGCACGGGAAAGGGGCGTACACGGCGCAGGGGCGTTTGGTGGTGGCCAATAACGGGGAAGCGGCGGCCCGGCAGCGCTCGTATGACACGCTGGAGGTGGGCGGGCCCGCCGAGGGCGAGGAGGCGGGGGTGCTGGCCGAGTGGGACGGGGCGACGTGGCGGATCGTCGAGCGCAAGCAGTTCACGGATATCACCGGCCCGGGCGGCATCGCGGGCAGCCCCGACGACGAGAGCCCGTTGTGGAGCATGGGGTGGGATCGGCGGTCGGTGATCCTCAAGGTGCTCGACGGGGGCGCGTGGAGCACCTTTCGCGTGCCCAAAGGCAGCTACACCTTCGATCCGCGGCACGGGTGGTATACGGAGTGGCCGCGGATCCGGGAGGTGGCGCCGGGGCAACTCATGATGGTGATGCACGGCACGCTGTTTGCCTTTCCGAAGACGTTCAGCGCGGGCAATCGCGCGGGGCTGCGCCCGATCGCCACCCATCTCCGCTACATCCCGGATTTCTGTCACTGGAACGGGCGCGTCGTGCTTGCGTCGGATGACACGTCGCTGATGCACAATCCGCCGGCCGGGCAGCCGCAGTCGAACCTGTGGTTCGGCACCTTCGATGAACTGGCCGCGTTCGGGCCGCGGGCGGGCTGGGGGGGCGTCTGGCGCGGGGATGAAGTGCGGGCCGGGGAACCCTCCGATCCGTTCCTCGTGAACGGCTACGCGCGGTGGTGCCTCCACCTCGCCCACGACGCGGGCGAGGACACGGCCTTCTCGATCGAGGCCGACGCGGACGGGCTGGGGAACTGGACGGGGCTGACACAGGTGCGCGTGCCGGCCGCCGGATACGCCGTGTACGTCGCGCCGGCGGAGAACGAGGCGCAGTGGATCCGCGTCGTGCCCGAGGCGGACTGCACGGCCACGGCCTACCTGCATCTCGGCTCGCCGCGCTCGGCGGGTGGGGAGGACGGGGCCCTGTTCGCCGCGCTCGCGGACATGCGTGCGGCGGAGGACACCGTGGGCGGACTGATCCGGCCCGCCCAGCACAACCGGGGCCTCCAGTTCCTGGCGCGCGGGGCCGCGGGGGGCGGGGCCGCGGGGGGCGAGCGCTACATCGAGGTGACGCTCCGCGACGATGGAACGGGGCTCGAGTTCCGGACGCCCGAGAGCCGGGCCGAGGAAGTGCGCGCGGCCGCGGCCATCGAGCCGTTTTTCGAGGTAGACGACGCGTCCGTCATTGTCCGCGGGCCGGACGGAGCGCGATACCGGCTTCCCAAGGGGGATCCGGCGTTCGACGGCCCGCCGGCCCCGGGCGGGCGCCGGGCGCTCCGCGAATGCGTGTCGGAACGCTACCTGGCGAACATGCACGGCACCTTCTACGAGATTCCGCGGGCCGACGACGGGCACTCGCCGGATGTGGTGCGGATCAAGCCGGTGGCCAGCCACACGAAGGCGATCGTCGACTTCTGCACGTGGCGCGGGCTGCTCGTGTTGAGCGGGACGCGGGCCGGGGCGCGGCCGGACGGCGAGTACTTCGGCACGGAGGACGGGTGGGGCCTGTGGTTTGGCTCGATCGACGATCTGTGGCGGCTGGGCAAGCCGGTGGGCCGGGGCGGGCCATGGGCGAAGACGGCCGTGAAGGCCGGGGTGCCGTCGGATCCGTATCTCATGACGGGGTATGACAGGAAGCGGCTGACCTTGAGCCATGCCGGCGATGCGGCGATTCGGTTCACGGTGGAGATCAACTTCGATCAGGGATCCTGGGTGGACTACGAGGAGGTGGAGGTTGCGCCGGGAACACCGGCGGAAGTGGAGTTCCCGGAAGGGTTTGGCGCGCACTGGGTGCGGCTTCGCGCCGACGGCGATTGCGTGGCCACGGCCGAGTTCCGCTACGAGTGACGATGGCGCGTAACCGGTGCAACGGCGGGCCCGTTGACGGCGGGGCGGGAAGCGGCTACAATCGACGGACAACCACTCTGTATGTCGGGCGGTAATGCGGAAAACCGCCGGGCAACAGCGGCCGACACTGGAAGGGAGATCGACAGATGGGCACAAAAGGTAGAGAAATCGTCGGCATGGACATCGAGGAGTTGCTGACGCTGCTGAACAAGGCGTTTGCGGATGAATGGCTGGCGTATTACCAGTATTGGCTCGGGGCCAAGGTCGCCAAAGGGCCTATGAAGGAGGGGCTGATCGCCGAACTCCTTCAGCACGCGACGGATGAGCTGCGGCACGCGGATCTCGTGGCGAACCGTATCGTCCAGTTGGGCGGCGAGCCGGTGGCGACGCCCCAGGGATGGTACGAGAACACGAACTGCG
The DNA here is from genome assembly GCA_016934125.1 of Candidatus Hydrogenedentota bacterium. GTDB lineage: Bacteria > Hydrogenedentota > Hydrogenedentia > Hydrogenedentales > SLHB01 > JAFGTL01. The sequence continues at coordinate 6,969 of JAFGTL010000322.1, read as the reverse complement.
GCTACGACGCGCCGACGGATCCCTATGTGCGCGTGTTGCTCGAACAGAACATCAAGGGCGAGCAGTGCGCCATCGGCGTGTATCAGGCGCTGGCGCAGAAGACGCGCGACGCCGATCCCGTCACGTATGAAATGGCCGTGCAGATCCTGAACGACGAGGTCGAGCACGAGGAGGATCTTCAGAGCCTGCTTGAAGATCTCGATCTCATGGCAAGCCGGCACTAACGGGACGGGAGTCGGCGGAAGTCTTTCTGGGACGCGGCCTGCGGAGCGAGAACCGCCGGCCGCGCCCTTTGTATTGCGGGCGGGGTGTCCTGCGGCGCAGGTGGCGCGGGGCCGGGGCCATACGTGAGGGGGATCGCACGATGCCGAGCAGAATAATCGCCGTCGTATTGATGCTGGTGGCGGTGGCGGGCGCCTGGGGCGCCGAGCGGGCGCAGGACGCCAGCGCAGCGCTGCGGCCGGCGGATGTTTCGCAGTTGCCGGCGGGCCGCCGGGTGGTGCAGGACGTCGTTCTCGCGACGGGCACGGCGAGCTATGAGCTCCGCTACGACATCATCGAGCGGAAGGAGGCGCCGGGGCGGGTGGACTTCCAGATGTGGGCGCCGACAATCGGCTACACGCCCCTGGGGATTGCGGGGCCATCCTCGGCGAACTGGTATAACCAGGGTTTCTTCATCTGGACGTTCGACGGGTTCAACATTCAGGACTACCAGGCCGAGTTCCGCGTGATCCGGGAGGCCGGGCCGGACGCGATGGTGGAGTACGTGTGGGATACGCCGAAGGTGCGGGCCGTGGCGCGGTTCGCCATGACGGCGCGGAGCGATAAGCTCCTTTTCTTCGGCCGGTATGAGCCCAAGGAGCCGATCGGGGAAGTGAAGCTGCGGCTCATGGCCTATCCGGCGACGTTCGACAAGCCGTGGCAGCGCGCGTTGACGACGGCCACGCGCACGCTCACCGAGGGCACGGCCCAGCTCGATCTCGCTGCGGAACGGTGGCTGCTGCTCGAGGACACGCTTCCGGGCCGCACCGGGGCCGGTTCGGCGGGGCTGCTCCTGGGCGACGCGGCGGCCTTCCGTTCGGCAACCGTCATCGGCATCGGGGGGTACGGCGAGTACGTGGATCTCGTGCTCGATCCGTCCCGCACCGACTTCGCGCTCGGGCTGTACGAATTCCCCTCGATGCCCGACTACGAGATCACCCGGGCGTACTTCAGGCGGCTGGCCGACGCCGAATCGGACGCGTTGGCGCGGCTGGCGCGGGCCGACTTGGATCAACCCCTCGAACCGCTCCCGGTAGACGAGACGCGGCTCGCGGCAGTGGTTCAGGCCGATGAGGAGAGCCTGGCGCGGCCTGCGGAAACCTGGCGGGCCCCTGAGGAGCCGCTCGATTTCCCGTGGGCGGCGCGGCTGCCCGGGCCGCCGCTGCGCGTGGCGCTGCTGGCGGCGCGCTGGGCCGCTTACGACACGATGGAACTGGCCCGGCGGCTCGAGATGGACGTGCGCCACCAGTATTTCGACACGAAGACGGACTTGACGAACGCCCGGCACTGGCCGTACCGCGGCCAGACGGGCATCGGGCCGTTGAGCGCGGGCGCCGCGACACGGCACGCGGTGCGGATCTGTGTCGATGCCGGGACGGATGTGATCGTGATTGGCGACCTTGCCGCGGACGCCCTAGGGGCGGGCCTGCAATCGGCGATCCTGAGCCAGGTGAAGGGCGGTAAGGGGTTGGTGCTCACGGGCGGTTCGGGCGTGCTGGATGGCTGGCCGGCGGAACTGACGGCCGAGCCCGACGAGAGGCTGGCCGAGCCGGCGTTGTCGTGCCTGCCGTGGGGCGAGTTGGCCGGGCTTCGGGGCGGGGAGGCGCCGTTGCGTGGCTATCGCTACGGCGCGGGGCGGGTGCTGGTGTTCACGGCGCCGATGGGCCCGTATCAGTCGTTGCTCCCGCTCAACACGGACGTGGACGGGCTCGATGGCGCCGAGGATCGGCTGCTGGCGTTCCATGGGCTGGCGTTTCTCGCGGCGGCGGGGCGACCGCTGCCCGGCCGGATCGCGTTCGCATCGACGGGGGTGCAGGCCGGCGCGGCCGGGGAAATCCCCGTCACGATCTCCGGGACGGAGTGGGCGCGGGCGCTGGTTCGTGTGCAGGACGATCGCGGCAAGGTGGTCGCCCTCGGCCGCAACCTGTTCGATAGGCGGCGGTCCATCCTGCGCCTGCCGCCGCTGGCGGGCATGCGGCGGTACTACGTCGATGTCGCCCTCGAAAATGGGAAGAAGGAGTGCGTCGGGTTCGGTTCGGCCGTGATCGACGTGACGCCGACGTACACGTTCGGGCCGGTGGCGCTGTCGCCGTCCACGTCGTTTCACGAGGCGGGCGTGCGGCTGGCGGATCTGCCGGGGGGCGGAACGCTGGCCTGCGAGACGCGCGTGTCGCCCGCGGGCGGCGGGGCCGATCTGGCGGTGGAATGGCGCGTGGAAGACTGTGTAGGCCGGGAGGTGGCCTGCGCGGAGTCGGCGGTGGCGGCGGACGGTATGGCGCGGGCGGAACTGGAACTGCCCGAGGCCGTGGTGGTGGCGCACCGGTTGCACGCCGTGCTCCGCGCAGACGGCACGGCGGTGGCTGAGGAGACGGTGCGGTTCACGATGCCGGTGCCGTTCCCCTATGACGACTTCACGATTCTGATGTGGTCATACGCGCACGGTGAGTTGCCGGTGCGGCTGGAAAACCGGGCCTGTTACGAACTGGGCTCCGACATGATGGATCTGTGCCACATGCGCGGATACAGCGATGCCGGTGCGGCCCGGGAGTACGCATTGGCGGCCGATTCCGGCCAGCGGCTCGTGCCGTACGTGACGCGGATTGCGGGCCAGTCCAAGGAGGATCATTCCCTCGTGCCGGGCCTGTTCCATGAGGACTGGATCGAGAAAGAACGGGCGTCCATGGCGATCTGCAGCCGGCAGGCGGCGCCCTACCAGCCGGCCGCATATACGCTCGGCGACGAGAACTACCTGGGCCGGCTCGGGGCCGAAGTCGAGGTGTCGCCGGGGAGCACGGCGGCGTTCCGCGACTGGCTCGCCGAGCGCTACGGCGGAATCGAGGCACTCAACGCGGTGTGGCACACGGACTACGCGGATTTCGGCGCCATCGAGCGGCCGATGCTGATCGAGGACGCGGCGGAGCAGGAGGCCGGCTTCGCGCCGTGGTTCGATTTCCGGGATTTCATGGACACGGCGTTTGCGGCGCTCCATGAGCGGATGGCGGGGTTCGTGCGGAAGGAGGATCCGGGGGCGCGCGTGGGTTGGGACGGTTTCCTCGGCTATCACTGGCTGGCCGGCTACGATTTCTACAAACTGACGCGCAACCTGGAACTGAATCAGACGTATACGAGCCATCCTATCCAGTGCGAACTCGTGCGCTCGTTCAAGCGGGACGACGCACTCACCGGGGAGTGGGGCAACGCCATCGCGGACAACGAGGCCGGCTTCTCGGCGATTGCGTGGCACAACCTGTTCAAAGGCCACAACTCGTGCTGGTGGTGGACGTCGTGGGGGTGCGATTACATCCCGTTCAACCCCGATCTCTCGCTCTCGCACATGGGGCGGTGGTTCTTCGAGCAGGCCCAGGAGGTCAAGTCCGGGCCGGGCCGGCTCCTCGTCCACGCGACGCGGGAGGACTCCGGTATTGGCGTGCTGTATTCGCAGGCCGATCTGTATGCGGACGAACTGGCCTCGCGGATGGCGGGCGACCACGGCCGGCCTTCGTCGCTCACTTGGCTGAACAACCTGAAGGGCGCGACGCACGTGCTCGAAACCCTCGGGTTTCAGTATCGGTTCGTGGCCGGGGCGGAACTCGAACAGGGCCAGCAGGCCCTGGCCGGATTCCGGGTGCTGCTGCTGCCCTATGCGGCGTGCCTGTCCGAATCGCAGGTGGACGCCATCCGCGCCTTCGTCGAGGCCGGGGGCACGATCATCGCCGACGGGCGCACCGCCCTGTTGTCCGGCAACGGCGTCATCCGCGCGGCGCGCCCCCTCGATGAGGTGTTCGGCGTGACGAGCCGGGGCGGGCTCGAGGCATTCCGGCAACCGCCGGCCGCGGGGACGGCCAAGTCGGGCAGTGTGTCGATCGACACGTACGTGCTCGAGCCAGCGCTTAAGGCCTCGGGGGGCCAGGCAGCGGGCTCGGTGAACGACGTGGCCGTTTTCGTGAGCAACCGGCACGGGGCCGGCCACGCGCTGCTGTTGAATGTGCCCTTTGCGGCGTGCAATGCGTTGCGCGATAACGCGCAAGAGGACTGGATGCTTGGGCCGGTGGGCGAGGCGCTCGCAACGGCGGGTTGCACGCCCTTCGCTCGTCTGCGGGGCGAGGACGGCCGGCGACTCCGCCTTGTCGAGTTGGCCAGGTTCGTGGACGGTGCGATCCGCTACTTGTGCGTCGAACAGGACATCTGGCATCGGGCGCAGCCCGCCCGGGAGGCCACACTCACCATCGATACGCCGGCGTTTGTGTACGACGTGCGGGGCGGTGGGGCGATCGCCGACACGCCGATCGACTCGTGGGACGTGACGGTATCGCGCGGGCGGCCGCTCCTGTTTGCGCTGCTCCCCTACCGGGTGGCGGGGGTCGATGCGGACACGCCGCGGCGGGCCCGAGCGGGCGACACGGTGGGGTTCCGGGTGGCCCTGGACGCGGACGGGGCCGAGCCCGGACACCACGTGGTGCACGTAAAGGTGTTCGCGCCGGGATCCGACAGGCCGCACCGCGAGTACAGCCGGAACGTCGACTGCCCGGGCGGGGTTGGCGAGGGGACGATTCCGTTTGCGCTGAACGACGCGCCGGGCACCTGGCGGCTCGTGTTCACGGACGCGGCCACCGGCGTCACCGAGCGGAGGAAGCTGCGGTTGAAGGCGGCCCCCCGGAACCGATAGGGGAGGGGCGCCGACTCAGGCGTGCTCCGGCCATTCGGTGTAGGGATGGCGGCTCAGGTGGGTGTTGAGGTAGCGGGGCTCGTGGGAGACTTCCGGGCCCAGCCACGGCGGCGCGTCAAAAGGCTGCGACTCGGACTCGAGTTCGAGTTCGGCGACGATGAGTCCCTGGTTGACGCCGGCGAACACATCCACTTCCCACGTCATGCCGTGGTAGTCGACGCGGAACCGCGTTTTCTCGACGAGGTGGTGGGCGCAGAGCGTGCCGAAGATCTCCTCAGCGTCTTCGAGGGGGATCGGATACTCGTATTCGGCGCGGGACACCTCGGTGGTGGCCGTCTTGATGTTCAGGTTGGCCTTGTCGCCCGCAATGCGGACGCGGACGGCGGTCGGGGGCCCGAAGGCGAGGTAGCCCTGGCGGATCGAGACGCCGGGCCCGGCCGCGTCGCGCCAGGACTCGCCCGATACGAGGAATTTCCGTTCGATTTCGCGGCCCATCGCGTCCTCCCGAGGTGTGATCGGGCTCAATTCTGCGGTGTATCGAGGCGGGATGCAAGTGCGGCGCGGATGGGGGGCAGGATCTGCGCCGCGACAAAGGCGCGCCCCTCTTGATCGAGGTGTTCGTGGATGTGCTGGCCGTAGCAGAAGGCGTCGGGGGGCAGGGCGCGCGAAAGATCGATGGCCTCGGCGCCGCACTCGGCCAAGGCAGCCTGGATCACGGCGACGTTCGCCTCGATCTGCTGGGTGAACGCCGGCCCGTGGTAGCGCTCGCCGGTTTGGTAATCGATGGGGGTGATGTAGAGCACGGGCGTGGCGCCGGCCGCCTCGAGCATGCGGACGACATCGAGGAGGGCCTCGAGTCTCCGGTGATCGCGGCTCAAGGCGTACTGGTAACGGTAGATGAAATGGGCGGCGTGGTAGGCCTCGCGATCGGCGTCGGGATCCATGAATTCGAAGTCGGCCGCCTGGCCTGCGAGTGTGGCGCCGGCGTAGACGGGCACCTCGCCGAAGGCTTCCATGGACAGCGGATTCAACTCGACGGCCCGGAACACCGCCAGGGGCCGCCAGAAGGCGCGGGCCAGGAAGCCGGGGTGGTCGATGAGGAACTGCTCCTTCTCGAACTGCCAGAGGGGCGAGCGATCCCACTGGACGGAGAAGGATCGCAGGTTGATGGGCACGACGGCGGCGGCGGGGGGGCGTTCGGCGGCGGCCAAGCGCCGGCAGAAGGCCCTGTACAGGCCCATGTGGTAGGCGTAGTGGGTGATGGGCAGGACGCGGGCGTGGGGGAGCGCATCGCCGATCATCTTGGGCAGGGGGCGGCAGTCCGCGTCGCCGGGGCAGGAATCCACGGTGGTGGAGTCGCCGAAATAGACGACATCGAGGAGGCCCGGGCGATAGTCGTCGATGAGGCGCACCTTCTGGGGCACGGTGCGATATCCCACGAGCCCGTAGTAGGCGATCTGGGCGAGGGCCGTGAGCAGCGCCAGGGCGAGGGTTCTCGTGACGAACCGGCCTACCATGGCGCCCTCGCGCGGGCCCTAGAACTGGAAGTAGACGAAGGGGATCTCATGGGTGACTCCAACATTCATAATGGCCAGGGCCAGAAGCACATAGGCGGCCCACCGCATCCACACGGGGCCGCGTTGGGCGAGTCCGTTGATGTCGTCGCCGGACAGGAGGCATTCGCAGGCTTCGAGGAGGAGGATGCCGCCCGCGCCGAGCAGCAGCTTGGACGGGGCCATGACGAGGATACGGCACACTTGGCGAATCGGTTCGGACACGAGCACCGTGTCCCAGCCGGATGCCAGGTGGGTGACGATATACCACGCGTCGGGGAGTGAATCGGCCCGGAAGAACACCCAGCCCAGGTTGACGAGAAGGAAGGTGAGGGTGAGTTGGAGCAGGGCGTGGGTGCGGGGGGCGGCATCGAGCCGGAGGAGGCGGACGGTCTGGGCGCGGGGCCGCTGGGTGAGGCGCGAGGCGAGGTAGTAGGCCGCGTGAAGGGCGCCCCAGACGACGAACGTCCAGTTCGCGCCGTGCCAGAG
>JAFGTL010000321.1 GCA_016934125.1 Candidatus Hydrogenedentota bacterium | reverse complement strand
GGACACCGCTGCGGGTCCTGCGCGGAAAAACGCGGACCCCATTCCCACGGCCAAGCCCTGTTCATAACCTTACGAGATGATTTGGGCCCTTGCTCCAAAGGGGCAGGCATCGGTACGATGGCCACGACACGGGTGCGTGTTTGAGTCCCTGTCGCCTCGAAGCGATGGGGCGAATGGAGGATACACTGACATGTCGAATGCGTCCGAGTGCGTAGTGCGTTATTCCGGGAACCCGATCCTGACGGCGGCGGAGATTCCGTATCCGGCGACGCTGATCTTCAATGCCGGCGTGGCCAAGTACGAGGGCAAATACGTCATGGCGTTCCGGAACGACTATGGCGGGGCCGAGGGGGAAGCCCATTTCGAGGGGACGAATATCGGCCTGGCCTTCTCCGACGACGGCATCCATTGGGAGCCCCGGCCGCAGCCGTGGATCGAGTGGCAGACAGAGGAGATCCGGCGGGCGTACGATCCGCGGCTGACAGTGCTCGAAGGCCGGTGCTACTTGTGCTTCGCGGTGGATACGGGGCACGGCGTGCGTGGCGGCATCGCGGTGACGGACGACTTCGATGCGTGGGAGGTGTTGAGCCTGTCCGCCCCGGACAACCGGAACATGGTGCTGTTCCCCGAGCGGCTCGACGGGAAGTTCCTGCGCCTGGAACGGCCGTTTCCGATCTACGGGCGGGGCGCGCCGGAGAACTTCGACCTCTGGTTCTCAGACTCGCCCGACTGCCGGTACTGGGGGAACACACAGCTTGTGCTGGGCTCGGAGGAGGTGCCGTGGGCCAACGCGAAGATCGGGCCGGGGGCGCCGCCGGTGAAGACGGAGGCGGGCTGGCTCACGCTGTTTCATGCGGTGAACATCGACAGGGACAAGGAGCTGCCGGCGTGGCACCGGAACTGGCACAAGACGTACACGATCGGGGTGATGCTGCTCGACTTGGAGCGCCCGTGGGTGGTGAAGGGCATGTCGGGGGAGCCGCTGATGACGCCGGAGGCGCCGTATGAACTGGAGGGATTCCGCGGGCACGTGCTGTTTCCTGGGGGCCTGATCCTCGAAGACTGCGGCGAATTGAAGATCTACTACGGCGCTGCGGACACCGTGGAATGCCTGGCCACGGCCGATGTGAGCGATCTCGTGGCGTTGTGTCTGCGAGGATGAAGGGGCGCGGGTGATACACCCGGCTACTGCTGGAGCGTCCGTTCGAGGCGTTCCGTGGCGAAGCCTTGGGCGTCAAGGCGGGCGACAATGGCCTGGTAGGTGTCTTCGTCCATGGTGGGGGCGCGGCCGAGAATCCAGAGGACTTTGCGTTTCGGATTGGTGACGACGGCGTACTCGTAGTCGTCGCCGACCTCGACAACCCAGTACGGGGCAGGGAAGAAGCGGACGGGGAATGGATCGAACCGGACGCGGAGCTTGGCGTTGGTGGCGGGATCGACAACTTTGGCGTATCCGGTAATGGACGCGATCTCTCCGTCGAAAGCGCCCTTGAAGCCTTGATTCGTGACGCGCACCCGGCCATCGCTTTCGAGGGCGTACTGAGCCGTGACGCCGACGAGGCCGCGCTCGAAGAATACGGGGAACCGGGCGATCTCGTACCAGCGCCCCGCGTAGCGCTCGAGGTCGACGTGGCGGGCCGTCTGCACGGGCGGGTGCGTGGCGCACCCGGCGAGCAGGGCGCTAATGGCGGCGGTGGCCAACTGCATGATGCGTGTCCGGTTCATGGGATCGTCCTCGTTCCGGGCCCGGTGGGGGGCTTGGCTACTCAGGGCCGTCCAGTTGCGCGGCGATCTCGACAAGGAAGTCGCGGGCCTGTTGGGCGGTGAGGGCGTAGGGACTGAACTTCCCGCCGCCGGTGTATTTGGCGAGGATGCCGCGATCCACGTTGCCCGCCAGGACAAAGCCCATGGCCCAGGACGAGAAGAGCCGTTCCTCGATGTCGCAGTACTCGAGCAGGGTCACGTCCCGGTGCCGGGGATCCTGCTGAATAGACCGGTAGAGATCGTTGACATCGGTTCTTGGGCCTTCGAGGCACTGGAGGAAGAAGGCGGGGTCGTAGCACAAAACGCCCGAGATCCGGCGGGCCTGGTTGTTCTTGCGGGACACGGCAAGGATGTCCTGGATGGCGCGCATGTCGCACTCTTCCGTCATCCGGCTCACATAGATGAGTCTCACTTCATTCATGGGCGCGTTCCTCCTGGCTTCTTGAGCGGAGAACACCGTTGCGCGTCGATTCCTTCCCGGCACGGCGTCCGGCAAAGGCGTGGGCGCGCGCCGTATCAGTCGTTCCAGCGGATCCGGGCGACATAGACGGAGTTGTCGGAACCGTATTTCTCGCAGCCGACGGGCTGCATCCACTCCGCGACGGTTACCCAGGTTTCGCGATCGCTGGCCTTGGTGACGGCGAAATTGCCGAGCCGGGCGCCGCGCTCGGGGACGAGGATGCGTTCGGTGGCGCGGATCACGCAGAGGCGCTCGGGATCGACTTGGGCGATGCGCAAGGGGGCGCGGTGGCGGAACACGTGGTCGTGGTCGGGATCGCGGCGCGTGTACACGAGGAAGAGGGCGTCGGGGTGGGCCACCCAGTGTTGCTGGGTGTTATAGCTGCCGAGTTCCTCGCCGTCGTCGAACGTCCAGGGCCGGGGCGCGTCGAAATGGAGCCCATCGCCCCCGCTGGTGACGTATCCTTTGACGTCGTTGCGGAGGGTGAGGTAGTAGCGGCCGTGGAACTCGGCCAGGGAGGGTTCGCCAAGGCCGCGGGGCACGTCGACGGACATCTCGTCGCCGTGTTCGATGTAGTTGAGGGTTTCGCCCTCAAACCGGCAGCGCATGACCGTAGAGGTGGCGATCTTCGCGCCCTTGGCCTTCATGTAGATGGGCAGGAGGATGTCGCCGTTGGGGAGGTCGACGCGCTGGGTGCATCCGGCCCCGGAGCTGAAGAACTTGGGTTCGTCGGGCATGTCCACAGTGCGCCAGGGGGCCCAGGAGCGGTGTTCGGTGTCATACCAGGAGTAGGCCGTCTGCCGGGCATAGTCGCCGGCGAGGCGATCACCCTTGTAGCGGGCGACGTGCCCGGTTCCGAGGAGTCTCCGGGAAGCGGCATGCCATTTGGGGGTGAAATCGCAGATGACGGCCTCGATGCCGCCGGGTTCGGCATGGCGGCCGAGGGTTTCTGCGTGCTCGACGGGGCCCACCCACGTCTTGCCCAAGTCGTCGGTGCGCATCTCGTTCAGCGCGTAAAACACGTCCGAGCCGCTGAGTAGCAGCTTCTGCATGGTGAGCACGACAATGGGCGGATCGCCGGGGATCGTGCCGGCCCGGGGATGCACCCAACAGGTTTCGCCGTCGAATCCGGACGCGATCACGTCAAGTTGGATGGTGTAGTCCTTCGGCGGGGGCGACGCGTCTTGCGCGGCCGCGTGCCGCGGCGCGGCCAACATCGGCGCCATCAGGGCCAGCATTCCACATCCTGCAAGTGTCTGCCGCAATGTCGAAACCTCCTCCTTCGCGGTTGAACGCGCCGCCACAGGCATGATGAGCGTTGGAATGACTCTACCGAAGGGGAGCACAGGCATTCAACGCCGGGTTCTTGCCCTGTCTCGAGCGATTCCGTAGTATCGTCAGGTGTTTGAAGGCCGGCGGCGATTGGCGCTGTCCGGCTTCGAGGGAGGTGGCATGCTGTTGACGCTATTGACGATGCTGGCCGTGGAGACGGGGCGTGCGGCGGCCGCGGGCGATCTTCGGGCGGGTGAGGCCGAGTTGGTGCAGGCCATCGCGGCGGAACTGGGCGGGCTGGGCGTGTCGGCGGACGGAGCGGGGCGGATCGTAGTGCGGGAGCCCGGCCCGCCTCCGGCGGAGGCGGCCTGCAGCGTTGTCCAGTATCGTCATCTCGTTACACCGGAGGAGTTCGACGAGGTTTGGCCGGGCGGGGAGCAGGGCGAACGAACGATTCGCGTGGAAGGCGAGATCTGGACGCGCGCGATCCAGGCGGCGCTCGATGAACGCGGGGGCGCGTTCGTTCCCGGGCGCGAGAAGCCGTACTACGTGGACGGGCCGGTGGTGATGCGGAGCGGCACGCGGCTGCACCTGGCCGACGGGGCCGAACTGCGGTTGAAGCCGGGCGCGAACTGCTGCATGGTGCGCAACGAGCACCTCGTCAACGGCCATGACGGCCCGCTGCAACTCGCGGAGGATCCGGACAGGGATATCGAGGTATCAGGCGGGATCTGGACGACGCTGGCCACGAGCGAGCGGCAGGACAACGGCAACGTGATGGGCTGGGCCGACGCATCGCATGCGCTCCGCTCGCACGGGGTGCTGCTGTTCAGCAATGTCGAGAATCTGCTCGTACACGGCGTGACGGTGAGGGAGTGCAGGCCGCACGCGGTTCAGTTGAGTAATTGCCGGCGGTTTGTCGTGGACGGGGTGCGGTTCGAGAATCACCGCCGGGACGGTATCCACGTAAACGGCCCGGCGGCGTTCGGCGTGATCCGCGGGATTCGGAATGCGCGCGGAGTCATGGGCGACGACATGATCGCACTGAACGCGTGGGACTGGAAGAACACCAGCATGACGTTCGGGCCGATCCACCATGTGCTCGTCGAGGACATCGACGGGGCCGCAGGAGGCGAAAACGAGGCCGGGCGGGAACGGCGTGCCGAGATCCGGCTTCTCTCGGGCACGAAACGATACGACAACGGCGCGGTGCAGGCCTGCGATATCGAGCACTGCGTACTGCGGGGTATTGCGGGCATCCGCACGTTCAAGATGTACGATCAGCCGAACCTCGAACTGGGCCGGGACAACGACTTTGCGGAGCCGATCGGCGGCCTGAGGAGCTTGTGGTTCAGCGGGCTGCGGCTCGAGCGGCCGACGGGGGCCCCGGTGTTCCAGATCGCGCTGAACGGCGAGGGCATCGCGATTCGCGATGTGGCATTGGGGTTCGAGCCGTTTCCGGCCGATGGGCCACGGTTCGTGCTGGTGCAGATCGGCCCGATGTCGCAGACGTACAAGCACAATCCGAACGATCCCAACACCTGGGTCGAGATCTTCTCGCCTGACAAGGACTGCACCGTCACGGGGCTCCGCGTGGAAGACGTACGCGTGAGGCGGGGCGCCGCGGGTGCGGATGGATCGAGGCCGGTACCGGCCGATGAACTGGTGGCCGTAGTCGCGCAGGAGTTGAACCCGGACTATCCGGCCACGACGCCGCGCGGGGGCACGGGCCGGGGGTTCCTGAAGTAGGGCGCGTGCAACGGGCGTGATGCGCAGGAGGAGAGCATGGACAGGCGGAGTTTCCTACGGGCATTGGGCCTGGGCGCGGCGGCCATCGCGGCGCCATCGGTGGGGATTGCGGGGGAACCGGCGCGGAAGAAGCCGAACATATTGTTCCTGTTCGCGGATGATCAGTCCTTCGAGGCGTTACACGCGTTGGGATGCGGCGAGATCCACACGCCGAATCTGGATCGGGTGGTGCGGAACGGGGTGACGTTCACGCATGCGTACAATCCCGGGGCGTGGCACGGGGCGGTGTGTGTGGCGAGCCGGACGATGCTGAATACGGGACGGTTCCTGTGGGATGCGCAGCGGATCGAGCCGGAACTCGATGGGGAGAGCGCGGCGGGGAGGATCTGGGGGCAATACCTCAGCGGGGCCGGATACGCGACGTACTTCTCCGGGAAGTGGCACGTGAAGACGGATCCGGGGAAGGCGTTCCAACATGTGAGCCATGTGCGGCCCGGAATGCCGAATCAAACCGACGCGGGCTACAACCGGCCCATCGAAGGACAGCCGGACGTCTGGCATCCGTGGGATACGGAGTACGGCGGGTACTGGAAGGGGGGCAAGCACTGGAGCGAGGTGTTGGGCGATGACGCCGTGCGTTTCATCGGCGAGGCCGCGGGGGCCGCGGAGCCCTTCTTCATGTACTTGGCGTTCAACGCGCCGCACGATCCGCGGCAGTCGCCGAAGGAGTATGTGGATCGTTATCCCCTCGACGGGGTGGCGGTGCCGGAGAACTACCTGCCCGAGTATCCGTACAAGGATGCGATGGGCTGCGGCGAGGATCTGCGGGACGAGCGGCTGGCGCCGTTTCCGAGGACGCCGTATGCGGTGAAGGTGCACCGGCAGGAGTATTACGCGATCGTGACGCACATGGACGCGCAGGTGGGGCGGATCCTCGACGCGCTCGAGGCGTCCGGCGAGGCGGACGACACGTACGTGTTCTTCACGGCGGATCACGGGTTGGCCGTGGGCCACCACGGGCTGATGGGCAAGCAGAACATGTACGATCCGAGCATGCGGGTTCCGTTGATGGTGACGGGCCCGGGCATTCCGAAGAACCGGCGGATCGCGACGCCGGTGTATCTGCAGGACATCATGCCGTCGACGCTCGAACTGGCGGGCGTCGAAAAGCCCGAGCACGTGCGGTTCCAGAGCCTGCTGCCGCTGATCGCGGGCACAGCGGGGGCGGGCCGGGACGCGATCTACGGGGCATACATGGATCTGCAGCGGATGGTGTGCGCGGGGGGATACAAGCTGATCTACTATCCGAGGATCGACAAGACGCTGCTGTTCGACCTTGAAGCGGATCCGGAGGAGATCAACGATCTCGCGGGCAATCCGGACTATGCGGGAAAGGTGGCCGAACTGCGCCGGAGGCTCGAGGCGCTCCAAGCGGACTACGGAGACGAACTGGCGCTGAGCTGGTGACAGCCACCTGCGCGACGGCGCCGTGGCCGGGCCGCGCAGGCGGCGTCAATACACGCAGTTCATTGCGGGAGCTTGAACACCGTCAGGCCCGCGGTCTTACCTATGGCCTCCAGCGCGACGGGCGCGCCGTTCCACGTAACCTTCCATCCCTGGACGCCTTCGACGCCGACGCGATCGAGGCTGCCGCGCGTGGTGACGGCGAGGGCTTTGGCGTCGTGGTCGAACCGCAGATCCAGATAGGGAATGCGGCAGCTGACACGCAGTTCGAAGTGGTCGAAGTCCTTCCGGACGTAGCTTCCATCGGCCATGGTGATCCGGAGCACGCGGCCCTGCGGATCGATGCGGCGCGAAAGGAACTGGGCATTCGACTCGATCACGATGAGGCGCTCCGGATCGGCGCACTGGGAGCCGAGCCAGAGTGCGCGCGGCAACGAGGTGTAAGAGAGCACGTTGAGGAGCGTGAGGGTGGTGCTCTCGTCGGTGGCGTTGATCATGTTGGCCTGGCACCACCCGACGAAGCGTTCGTCGTTGATGGTGATCTGGGGCCCGGTGTGGCGGATCCAGTAGTCCTGGTGATAGCGGCGGGGCTCGGGGAGCTGTTTGGCCATGGGATCGATGAAGGGCCGGCCGGTGCGCGTCATCTGGCCGAGGAGCACCTCGTCCATGGGCCAATCCCATCGGAGGAGTTCGGTGCGCCAGAAGAGCGGGATCGACTCGTTGCGGACGGGATCGGAGGCGAGTTCGTAGATGACGGCGTTGGTGGCGCGCATGGCCTCGGTAAGCACGGCGTAGGGGCGGTTTTCGCGATCGATGGCGCCGAAGTTACAGTCTTCGGCATATCCCTCCCAGGGCTTGTCGATGTCCTGATCCTGGTAGGTGAACCAGGCCACGCCGATGTGGGACGGGATGGAGGCGACAGACGCGACGTAGGAGAGGTAGCCCACGGCGCGATCCACCTGCGACTTCACCGCGGGCAGTGCGCCCATCGTGCCCGGAAGAAGGGTGTCGCTGGCGCGGAAGGAGAACTCGGTGGTCATGGTGGGGCGGCCGGTGAACGCGTGTATGACGGGCACGAGCGTGAACAACTGGATGGGCATGCGATCGGGATGCATGCTGTAGAGATTGAGGCTGATCACGTCGCAGTACTTGCCCATGGCCTCGAGAATGCCCATTTCGGGCAAGGGGGCGTTGATCATGCGTGTGCCGAGGTTAAGGTGGTTGGGATCGACGGCCCGTGCCGCGGTGGCGGCCACAGAGTAGGCGCGCTCCGCGAGGGCGGCGATCCAGGCGTCCTTGAGGCCGGGCACATTCGGCGCGTCGCCTTGGACATCGAAGAGATCCTCCAGCTTGGCGACGTTGTAGGCCTTCCAGTCCTTCGCGAGATCGTCGGGCCTTTCGGCGTAGTAGGTGCGCGCGACTTCGACGAAGGCCGCGCGGGACGGGGCGTCTTTCGTGGTGTAGGTGACGGCCTCATACCATCCGCTGAGGGACATCTCGTTCACCATGTAATACCCGATGAGGAGGGGATCGTCTTTGATGGGCCCCAGGACGCGCTCGGCCTGCTCGGCGCACTGCTTCGGCCATTCGGGATCGAAGACATCCGGGAAGGTGAGCCAGGGAGGCATACCGGGGAGCTGGGCGACGGGATACTTGCGCGTCTCCGTCCGGAAGAGATTCACGTTGACGGCGTAAGGCATGCCGGTGTCGCGTTCGGCGGCGTTGAAGCCCCAGGAACGCAGCCGCGGCACATCCTCCCTGTCAGTCCAGATCATCTGAAGCATGAAGTAGGCGTTGCCCTCGGGCGTGATGAACCACCAGCGCTCGCCGATCTTCTCGACGTGGAAGAAGCCGGTTCGTTGGCCTTTGAGGCCCGTCCAGCCGCCGTACTGATCGAGATCGTCCCGGATCGGCTCATCGGTCGGCAGATCGGGCGCGATAACGGCCGGGTTCATGTCGTCGGGATCGGCGCCATAGGCACGGTGTTCGGGCATTCCGGCCGCGAGGACGAGGGCGAGCGCGGCGATGGGGAACGCGGAGAGATGGTGCGTTGGGATGCGCGTCATGGAAAGTCCTCCTCTGCACAAGAGGGCGGTTTGAGCCCCGTACAGGCAACGTGACACCACCGGCGCGCGCGCCGCCCACACCACGGGCAACGCGCGCCGGAACACAGTCCCAGCGGCAGCTAATCACCGACAGCGGGCTTGGACGCCCGCGGGCCTCCTTCGGAATCGTGCGCTCGCTAGGCGAGTTTCCAGCCGTCCCGGTATTCGCGCCGGATGAAGCGCTCGGCCTCGGGGGCGTTGGTGACGCGGAGATTCACTGGATCCCACTCGAGCTTCTTGCCTACGCGATAGGCCACGTTGCCGAGGTGGTTGGCCTCGGTGAGCATGCCGGCGTACTCGAAATTGCACGTGGTCGCCTCGCCGGTCTTGCAGGCGTGAACCCACTCGGCGTGATGGCCGAGGGACGCGGGGATGAAGGGCTCAGGCGGTTGGAAGTCCTTGAACGTGTCCTCGGGAAGGAGGACGTGTTTGCCGTAGTTGGAGAGCACCATGCCCTTATCGCCGACGAAGAGGACGCCATCGCCCCAGTTGGGAATCGCGCCTTCCTTCCAGAGGGCGGGTTTGTTCGTCCCCTGATACCAGGACACCTTAACCGGGGGCATGTCGCCGCGGGCGCCGTACCCATAGGTAACCTGCATGGAAGCGGGGGCGAGTTCGGGATGAGGGGGCGGCCCCTGCGCTTCAATGGTGCGGGGATAGTCGAGCTTGAGGGCCCAGAAGGCCAAATCGATCCAGTGGCTGCCGAGGTCGGACATGGTGCCGTTGCCGAAATCCCACCAGCGGTACCACTTCGGCCCGGGCACATAGACGCCGTTGAAGGGACGGGCGGGCGCGGGCCCGAGCCAGAGATCCCAGTGGAGGCCATCGGGGACGGGCTCGGTGGCGGCGGGGCGATCGAGGGTGACGACGATATCCTTGGCGGCTTCGGCCTCTGCCTCCGAGGGGTGCCAGCCCCAGGCCCGGGACACCCAGACATGGGCTTCACGCACCGGGCCGATGGAGCCGGACTGGATGAGTTCGACGACGCGGCGGTAGTTGTCGCCGGCGTGGATCTGGGTGCCCATCTGGGTGGCCACCTTGGCTTCGCGGGCGGCCTCGCGGATGACGCGGGCTTCCCAGATGTTGTAGGTCAGGGGTTTCTCGCAATACACGTGCTTGCCGAGTTGGAGGGCGGGCAGCGTGGCGAAAGCGTGGGTGTGTTCGCAAGTGGTGACGACGACGGCGTCGAAGTCGGCCGCATTGTCGTAGAGCTTGCGGAAATCGGTGTAGCGTTTGGCCTCGGGCGCGCGCTTGGAGGCGGCGTTGAGGTTCACCTCGTTCACGTCGCACAGGGCGACGACATTCTCGGTATGCAGGGCGTTCCAGTTGCCCACTGCGCGGCCGCCGACGCCGATGAGGGCGAGGTTGAGGCGTTCGTTGAGGTTCTGGGCACGGACGATTGCCGGGGCGCCCACGGTGGCCGCACCGGCGCCTACGGTGGCGGCGCCGGCAGCGAGTGCGGACGTCCGGAGAAAGGAACGCCGCGAAAGGGAGTGGGTCTTCTCACATTTCTCGGGGGATTTCTTCGACATGGCAGGATAGTCCTTTCTCACTCGAGGGGACACTGTAGCCCCCGTTGTCTTCTGCCAGGCAGTGTACTGCGAGTTGGGAGTAGATTCAAGGCGCCGAATCACCGGGCCTCGGCCTCTTGTGGACGCGGCCGGAGATCTGGGGACGCGTCGTCGCGCCGGGGACGGCGCTTGGCACATGTCCCCCGATCTCCTCTGTCTCAGCGGCAAGCGCCCTGTGTTTCCCACCTGAGCCCGGGATAGGTGAGCCCACCGGACAGGTTGGCGGTTACCGCGCGGGGATGACGACCTCGTTGTAGACGTCGCCGGCGATGCCGCAGTGGCGAACCCGAATGCGGGCACGGCCATCGACGCGTGTGACGGTGACGCGCAGGAAGCCGCCCACCAGGTTGAGGTAACGATGCTGGGGGCGGACGTCGTCCTGGCTCCAGCCGCCGGCGTGTTCATCGCTGGACGGGCCCGTGCCGAACTCACGCAGCCCGGTTTCGTCGTCGATGGAGGCGTATTGCCAGTGGCGATCGCCGTTGATGACGATCATGTTTCTCTGTGCCCCGATGAAGCTGCGGAGTTCGTGTCCTTCGTGGGCGAAGGCGTGGTTGGCGTGGTTGTCGCTCTTGTTCTCGCGGTCGGGGCCGACGAGGGGCGTCGGGCTGATCAGCACGCGAAACGTGGCGTCGGAGGCGGAAACGGTGCTCTTGAACCAGACCTTCTGCTCGGGGCCCCAGATGGTCTTCTCGGGGCCGTCGGGCATGGAATTGGGGCTCCGGAAGTCGCGCCCTTCGACGAGCCAGATCTGGAGGTCACGCCCCCAGCGGATGGTGCGGTAGGTTTGCGCTCCCATGGGAACCTGCTCGCGGAAGATGGCGAGGCCCTGTTCCCAGGTGAGTTCGCCATAGTGCTGGCCGGGCCAGCAGTCGTTCTTGAGTGTATCGTGATCGTCTTTGATGAAGTAGCTCGACACATTGCAGTGGAAGCTGCGCTGATAGGGCATCGCATACAGCCGGTTCCACTTGAATCGGGCGAGGGCCTGATGGGGCGCGTAGGGCAGGGCCTTGTCGTAGTACTCGATGTCGCCGGTGTGGACGAAGAAGTCGGGATCGATCGCCTTCATGACGCGGTAGATCTCGTGGCCCTTGTCGGGGTTGTCGCGCCGGGGGTAGTCCTGGCAGGTGACGACGACGAAGTCGACGGGCACAGCGGCGTCGGGCTCGGGCGGCGTGCGGAACCGGCCGTCGAGCGAGCAGGTAGGCGATGCGTCAGCCGAGGGGCGGCCCTCTACGCGGAGAAGGTATTGGGTGGCGGGGGCGAGCCCCTCGATGGGAAACTGCCTCGTGAAATCGGCATCGGGATCGACGGGGCGCCAGCCGGTGTCGATGGGCGCGTCCGGGGCGCCTTCCGGCCACCACAGAACGCGCACCTGGCCGGGGGCGCCGGGCGCGCTGCCTTCCATGTCGGGCAGAGGATGGCCGCCGGTGAGTTTCTTGATGGACAAGTCGGCGCCGGCGTTCCGCCCGCCGTCGACGTCCGGGAAGGGGAATCCGTCGCGGTTGCGTTCCGGCGCGATGGTGAGCCGCGTCCAGATAATGGCGGATTGCTGGGTGACTTCGCCGATCTTGATGCCGTTGGCCATGTGGACGCCCGAGGGCTCGGCGGCGGCCGCGCAGGCGGCGAGGCCGACAAGCACCAAAAACGTCAGCGAGAGAAAGGCGAAGTCTCGTGCCATTGTCGACGTCCCTCCCACTCTCACCGCCCAACCCGCAAGGGCGGGCCGGCGGCCGGTTCGATCCCGGTGAATCGCTCGATCACGGTTTTGCAGTCGTCGCCGGACAGGACTTCAACGGTGTACGCGCCGCGGGTATACACGGTGGGGATGAATGAGGCGCCCGTCATGCGGCCGGCTGACACGAGGCGGCCGTCCGTGTCGGTGACGCGAATCACGGGCCGGGGCACGCGCGCGGCCATGTCGCCTTCAAGGGTAACTGGGGGCAACTTGGGCGCGGAGACGCCGTAGTTCTCGGAGGCCTGGATGGTGACGGGCCAGCCGGGAAACTGATCGTCGCGTCTCGGGAAGGCCACCGCGTTGAGCCCCGGGCGCACGCGCCAGGCCTGCATCTCGATGGCGCCGAGGGGCTTGTCGAACACAACCAGGCCCCAGCCGGCGGACTTGGTGGCGCCGAGGGTCTCGCGGGAGGCGTCGTCAGGCTTGGCGGGGGGATTGCCGACGGCGAGCACGTCGATGATGTTGCCGAAGCCGTCGCGGTAGAGGCCGGTGTTGAGACGCCCGTCATGGGGCCCGCCGGCGATTCGTTGGATGCCGGAATCCTCAGGCAGCCACCAGCGCTGATATCCGGTGGCGCCGGCGGGAGTCACGAAGCTGACGATGCCGTCGCCGGGCTGCAGAATGCCGTGGCGCACGACGGTGGGAAGGTGCTGATCGCCGGCAAGCAACACGGCGCCCGCCCGGCGCAGGGCGTCGACGGCTTTGTCGCGGCCCGCCTGGGGCCAACCGCCGGAATCCATGTCGCCGAGGAGGAAGTTGTCGAAATCGCCGTGATGAGTGGCCACGCCGCAGTAGACGGTCTGCGAAATGGCGGCTTTCATGGCCTGGCCGCGCCAGTCGCCGGCCCATTCATGGAGAAAGGCCAACTGATCGTCGCCGAGCATCTTGGCGTCGGGATCGTTCACGAGCCCGGCCATAGCGGGCTCCGAGATGTGGTCGGGGCGCGGGCCGTTGTGCCGGTGGGCGATCTGGAGGGGGCCGGTTTTGAATTTCCTGTCTTCGAGGATGGCGAAGCCGATGCCGCCGTACGTCATCGCCGTGAAGTAGGCGCCAAGGCCCTGCTTGAAGGTCTTGGTGCAGGCGGGATCGGGGAGGTGGGAGGTCTGGGTGCGCTCGACGGCCTGGACGAACTCGATGGGCTGCACGTAGCCGCCTACGCTGCCGACGTTCTGGCTGGTGCCGTAGCCACTGGGCTGCTTCCATTCCTCGAGGGTGATCTGCCGGCCGGCATCGCCCCAGAGGTTGCCGTGATACACGTCGTGGTCGTCGGGCATGGTGACGGTGGGGCGGTTCTTCATAAGGTCGCGGAAGCTCCATCCCCAGAGGGCGAGTTTGCGGAGGTAGTTGACGCACATGCGATCGATAGGGCCGGTTCGCAGGATGCCCCATCCGCCCACGGGCTCGTAGATCTGATCGCCGACGAACATGAGGATATCGGGGTTCTGGCGCGTCACGTTCTGCTCGATACAGCGGTTCGGGAACAGGTAATCCATGAAACAGCAGAAGATGGCGCAGGAAATGCGGTCGTTGTCCTCGGGGTCGCGGCGGATCGTGCCTTCCCAGTAGTACGTGTGCTGCGTGCCGTCGGTGAACACCTGTGTCCACGCGAGCCGGTAGCGCGTATCGCGCGTGTCGTCCCAACCGGCGATTCGGAACGGGGCCGTCCAACTGAGGTCGTGGATGGGCGCGGTGGCGGCCGTCTCCCACTCGCCGTCGCGTTGGAACTGCAATAGGACGGGTTGGCTGTCCCCGGCATTCACAGGCGCCATCTGCACGGTGAGTTTGAGCACGCCTTCCGACAACGTGTACTGCGACCACAGGATGGGGCCGAACGTGCGCTGCGGAACATGCCGGAACTTGGCACCGTCGAGTTGCCAGTCTGTGAATCGCCACCGGGCGTTCTCCTCGCAGGATGAGATCCACTTGGGCATGCAGGCGACGAGGGCGACGTTGCCGACGAGCCGGGCGGCGGGCACGCCTTTCTTCTCGACGCGGCCCAGTTCGGCGCCGGTCTTGGCATCCAGGGCGGTCAATTCGATGCTGAAGGAGCCGCCCAACTCAGGCTCGATGTCGACGGCCAATTGAACGGGGGCGTGGGCGAAGTCCCAGCCTTCGGGCACGGCCAGTGCTCCGCGTGTATCGCGGCCGATGAAGAGTTCCCCCTTGGTGCTGATGCCGGTGTAGAGCCCCTCGCCGAACAGCAACCGGCTGCGGTAGTCGTCGACGGGATCATTGACGCGAATGCCGAGAGCGAATCCCGCGGCGCCTTCGCCGGCGTCGCCGGTGGGGTGCAACACGACACGAAGCGACGCCGAGGCGTCGGCATCGGAGAGTTCGAGGGTAAGGTGCTGAAGCGTCATCGCGCGGTTGGGCGATGGATGGGTGGTGATAATGGCGCCGTCCCGCAGTTGCCAGTTCTCCCAGGGATTCGCCCAGACGTCGGGCGTGATGAACCAGCGATCCGGCAGATGGGAGGTGTCGACGGTTTCGCTGCCAGCGCCGCCACAGAGGCTGGCCGCGACAAGGAGGATGACGGCAACTTGACGGTTCGCCATGGAACTCCCTTTCTCTCCGTTCCGGAGCGCAGCCGCCCCACCCGTCCCCGTGCCCCGCATGGCGGCGTTCGCACCGGAGCACGCCTTCACATGCGATTCTACGCGGCTGCGTGCGCGGTTTCTAGTTCGGCTTGGCCGGCTGCGTTGATCGCCGGGAATAGGGCCGGCATAATGGGCGCGTCGGGCAAGTGGATGCGGGGCCCGGTTCTCGTCAGATCGCACAAGCTGAGGTTAGGCGGCGCATTCAAGATCACGGCCGCGAAGGCCATCCCTGCAAATGCCCGGAGTCTCCGCCCGGCGTCGGGATGCGACAACGGTGCCGCGGCACGCCGCTCAACGAGAAGGAATCCGTCAATGCCCGAACACAGCAGACGTACGTTCTTGCGTACTGCCCTGGCCGCCAGTGCAGGCGCAGCATTTCCACAGACTGGCCACGCCGGCGAGGCGGAACGCCGGCCCAATATCCTGTTGATCGTTTCCGAAGACAACGGGCCGGCACTCGGTTGCTACGACGAACCGCACGTGCGGACCCCGATCCTCGATCAACTGGCCGCCGAGGGCGTCCGTTTCACCAGGGCCTTCGTCACCCAGGCCGGCTGCAGCCCGTCGCGAGCGTCGTTCCTGACAGGTTTGTATCCTCACCAAAGCGGCCAGATCGGCTTGGCGACGTGGCGCTTCGCCATGTATTCCGAGAACACGCCGAACGCTGCGCGCAGCCTCAAGGCAGCGGGATACCGCACCGGGATCATCGGCAAGCTACACGTCAATCCCGAGAATGCGTTCCCATTCGATTTCGCGGAGATTCCTTCCTCGAACTTCGGACGCAAGAACCTGAGCCAGTATGCCGAGGCTGCATCCAGCTTCTTCGAGCAGAGCGACGAGCCCTTCTTCCTCTCCATCAACTACCCGGACGCCCA
Organism: Candidatus Hydrogenedentota bacterium; assembly: GCA_016934125.1. Classification (GTDB taxonomy): domain Bacteria; phylum Hydrogenedentota; class Hydrogenedentia; order Hydrogenedentales; family SLHB01; genus JAFGTL01. The sequence continues at coordinate 2,120 of JAFGTL010000321.1, read as the reverse complement.
CCGGCCATTCCTCCGGCAGGCGGAAGGCCGGCCGGAGAAGCCGCTTAAACGGGAGGGCATCAAACCGCTTCCATACATCGGTTTGGACTCACCGCGGCTTCGCAATGATACCGCCGGGTACTACGATTGCATGGAACGGCTGGATGGCCTCGTCGGCGACCTGCTGGCGCGGCTCGAAGCCTCGGGCAAGGCGCAGAATACGCTTGTGGTCTACATCGGGGACCACGGGGCCGACCTGATCCGCGGTAAGCGCACGTGCTACGAGGGCGGCGTGCGCATCCCCCTCATTGTGCGCTGGCCCGGCCGCGCCACGCCCGGGCTTGTGCGCGAGGAACTCGTCAGCACGGTGGACCTGCTCCCGACGTTCCTCGCGGCGGCGCAGGCGGAACCCATTGAGCGCTTCCCGGGGCGTTCCCTTGTGCCGCTCATGCGCGACTTGCCCGTCGCGTGGCGCACGCACCTGTTCACCGAGTATCACGTGCATTCCGCGCACGACTACTACCCCCAACGCACAGTGCGCGACGAGCGGTTCAAGCTGATCTGCAATCTCCTGCCGGATCAAGTGAATCCCGGCTACGACTACACCATCGGGAAGCACTACAGCAAGGAGCAAATCGAAGCCGCTCTTGCGGAAGCCCCCGGGGAAGTGCGCGCGGCCTATGCGCTCATGCGGCGCCCACCCGAATTCGAGCTCTACGATCTCCAGAGCGACCCCTACGAATTCTGCAACCTCTCAACCGACCCCGGCCACGAGGGCAAGCTGGAATCCTTGAAGCAACGACTGCTCGCTTGGCGGCGCGAGACGAACGACCCCTTCCTCGACCCCGCGAACGTGCTTCGACTGCAGCGCGAGATCGAAGCGACGAAGAAGGGCGGCAAATACGTCAAGAGAGATGGGCCCTGGGAGTACCTCGACTACATGAGCCCGACCCCGAACCCGAGCCGCCGCTGACCGAGCGACACCAACGCGCGGCCGGCGGAAGGAAAGTATGTGCATCCGAGTATGCCTAGTGCTGCTGACGGGATCGATTGCCTTGCCCTGTTTCGCTGGGCAAGTGACAAGGCAACGGAGTAGTGCATTGATCGAAGAGGTGAAGACTGCCGTGCTGATTCCGGGAGACTCCCACGAAGACCTCCTGCTCGGCCCGACACTGACGACCTCGCCCGGGAATCCCCCTGTGATTCATATGCTGTTCACCACGACGGATCGCTTCGGGCACGATACCATCGGCGACGTGGTGTATCGCACGTCCACGGATCTCTGTGCGACGCTGAGTGCCCCGGCAATGCCGCCCGGCCTGCAGGCCCGAGTCGGGGCGGATGGGGTGGTGGAAGCGGCAGGGCTTGGCATGGTGCACCATCCGCAGACGGACTGTATTCTGGGAATCGGCGCTCTGACGCGATACAGAAACGGAGAAGTCATCGGCGGCTACACGCACCGCGCGATCGCCTACGCCGTGCTCGACCTGGCCGGGGGCGCGTGGTCGCCGTGGCGCACGTTCCAGCCGCCCGGGGCCGTGTACGGCACCAATCCGGCCTTTCAGCCTTGCCCGCAACTGCACGTGTTCGAGGACGGGGACGTGCTCGTGCCGTTTCAATGGTGCAAAGAGGGCGGCGACAACCGGCGCATGTGGAGCGGGACTGTCCGGTGCGCTTTCGACGGGATCACACTCCTACCGAAGGCCGTGGGCAATGCGCACAGCATCCCCGTCGGCCGGGGCCTCTACGAGCCGGAGTTGATCGAGTGGCGCGGGCGGTTCTACATGACGCTCCGCGCGGAAGATAAGCGCGGATACCTCACCCAGAGCGACGACGGGCTCCACTGGAGCATCCCGACGCCCTGGCGCTGGGACAACGGCGAGGAGATCGCCATGGATCAGACGCAGACGCGCCTCCTGGCCCACTCGAACGGACTGCTCCTCGTCTACACACGCATCCGCGAGGATAACGGCAACGTGTTCCGGCACCGCGCCCCGCTTCACTGCGCCGAACTCGATCCCGACACGTTCTGCGTGCGCAGGGCCACCGAACGCATCCTCTTCGCGAACAAAGGCCTGCCCATGGGCAACTTCTCCGTCTGCCCCGTCACGCCTGAGGAGAGTTGGGTGGGCGTGGCCGAG
>JAFGTL010000320.1 GCA_016934125.1 Candidatus Hydrogenedentota bacterium | reverse complement strand
GGCCACGTCCAGCGTGGTCACGGATAGCATGACGGAAGCCGCGGTGTACGACGCGAGTTCCGCCAGGATGTCGGCATCGCGGGTGACAAGCCGGTTCTTGGTGATCATGCCGACGGGGTTTCTGAACTCGGCCAGCACCTGCAGGCACCGGCGCGTGAGGCCGAGCCGGTGCTCGACGGGTTGGTAAGGATCGGTGACGCCGGAGAAGCCGATGGGCCGCGGCCGCCAGTTGGGCGACGCCAACGCGCGTCGGAGGAGGTCGGGCGCGTCTTCCTTCACCATGATGCGCGTCTCGAAATCGAGGCCGGCCGAGAACCCGAGGTATTCGTGGGTGGGCCGTGCGTAACAGTAGATGCAGCCGTGCTCGCACCCGCGATAAGGGTTGAGGGTGACGTCGTGGGGGATATCGGGACTGTCGTTGAAGCTGAGGATGGTGCGAGAGGTGTCTCTCAGGAACCGGGTGTCGGGGCGGTGGGGAACGGATTCATCGCCACGGGCCTCCGGATCGGGTTCGTAAGCGATCTCTTCGAACCGGTTCGGCGGATTGTGGGCCGCGCCGCGCCCGCGGATCGAGTCTGAGGGGCCGTTCATGGATGAAGCACCTGTAGCCAATGCGGGAGGGCGCCGCCATTCCGCGGCGTCCGCCCTGTCAGTGTCAGGGGCAGACTACGCGGAACGGGGCGCCCTTTTCCAGGGGGGCTGGAGGGGCGGCTCTACTGCCGGGAGGGGGCCGGCTCGTAGAGTTTGCTCATGGCGTACTGGTATTCCTGGGATTCTTCTGGGAACGCGTCCATCATCCGTCGATAGGCCTGTTTGGCGCTCTGCGTGTCGCCGAGGCGCTCATAGCACAGGCCAAGGTGGACGTACACCCGGCGGAGGCCCTCCCACTCCGGGTAGTCCAGCAGGAGGAATTCGTAGCACCGCGCCGCCTCCTTGTAGTCGCCCAACTCGCGGCTGTACAGGCTGGCCATCGCATTGAGCCGCGCAGGCGCTTCCTCCGCCTCCGGATCGGCCTCGATGACGGCCTTATGCTCCTCGATCGTCTTCAGCGTCTTCTCGCGCCGGGCGAGTCGCTCCGATTGGCGGTCGGGCCGGGCCGTGTCGATCTCCGTAAACGTCGCTACCGGCGTGACGGGCACGGCCAAGCCATCGTCCACGGACGCCGGCGCGATGATCTTGTACGCGACGAAACCGGCCACGGCCACAAGAAGGACGACGAGATACCAGTTGTCCCGTAGAACGCGCTGTGCGAATGTCGGCTCGTCCATGGTTAGACCTCCCGCCACGAGACCTCGGAGAACACCAGAAGCGGCCAGTTGCCCACCATGCCCAAGGGCAGGTTCGTAACCAAGTCCGGCACCTGGAAGATGTCGGGAACCTGGTTGCCCATGTCGAAGTAGTTGGCGACAAACGTCCCCATGATGCACGTCTGCTTCGAGCTCGAAACCTGGCCCTGCGCGTAGAACGCGCCCATGGCGTCCATCTGGGCCGTTTGCCCGAGGATCATGTTCTGTGAAGCCATGATGCCGATGCAGTTCGCGGCGGGGAAGCAATTCGCGTAATTGGTCGGATCGCCGTTGTTGCAGGCGTAGAGGTCGGTATTGATCGTCACGTCCCCGTGGACGAGGATGGCGGCCCGGCCCGTGTAGTAAATCGAGGGGACGGCGGCGCCGGTCTTGTTGACGAGGAACTTGAGGTCGCCGTTGATCTCGATCTGGCCGTTGATCTCGAGCACTTGGGTGCTCGAGTCGTAATACAGGTAGTCGTCGCCGGCCGTTCCGGTGGTCGAATCGCAGGTGACGCGGTGGGCCGGATCGGCGTCGTCCGGCCGGGACAGGTTCAGGTAGAAGTCCGTGTTGCTCGTGATCGTCACGTCGCCGGAGTAGGGATCGCCGTCACTGAGCACATCCGAGAAGAACTCCTGATGGATGTAGTTGTCCCCGTCCGGCGAGATCTCGGTGCCGCCGGGCACGGGCGAGTAGGGGTAGCCCAGCTCATACTCGCGCAACGGATCCGGCCAGCGCCAGTCGTCGGTCAGGAGGGGCAGGCTGACCTTGTCGCCCAAGTCATACTCATAGTCCCAGCCGTTGTCGCTGTAGACCACCTCGGGATCCCCGCGGTCGCCGTCGTCCGTCACCCGGGAGCCGCACCACCCGTCATCGTTGAACGTCGCGTCCATCGTCTCCTTCTGCGGATTGCCGTAGATATCGGACTCGCCGACCTCGGAAGCCGAGTTCAGGGACACCAACCCGTTTTTCACCCGGAGGACGGCGTTCAGCGTATCCACGGTTTCGCCGTTCACAATCGTCTGGGGCAGCACGGGAACGCTGTCGCGGAGCCGATCGCTCAGGGCCGGGCCGGGCCCCGGGCCGAGGCCGTAGTTGTTGTGGATCAGGCTGGCGCCCATGAGATCCAGCACGACGATGGCCTCGCCGCCTTCGGGTACTTGCGTGCCGAGGATATGCACCGAGCCGTGGATGCTGCAGTTGCCTTGAACGGCGCCGGACGCGTGGCCGGCCCCGGCGAACACGGCGTTGTTCCAGACGTTGACGTCGCTGCCCTCGACGACGACCTCGGCGCGGCGCTCGACGCCGCGGTCGAGTGACATCGGATAGATCGCGTAGTAGCGGGCCTCATCGGGGCCGTCGATCGTCCCGTCGCCGTTGTTGTCCAGCCCGTCGGAGCCCCAGTCCAGCACGAAGGACATGTAGGCCACTTCCGGCATCGAGGGGATCTGGAGCGGCGATACCGTATCGTCGCCGAAACTGGGCCACGTGAACACGGGATTCCCGCTTTCGTCGGTGGGCAGCGTCCATGAGCCCATGCCGATCATGCCGCTGCCGCCCGACTCGAGGCTGACCTTGCTCTGGGCAAGCCCGGTCTCGAGGCCCTGGAAGCAGTCGCGGAACACCAGGTACTGGTTGACCTGATGGTTCTGATTGACTACGCGCAGGCTCAAGGCGCCCAACACCAACGCAGCCACGGCGATGAACAGGGTGACTGTCAGCAGCGCCATACCGTCTTGTCGTCTTCGCGGTTGTTTTCTCATGATCAGTTCCTCGGCATAACGGTTTCGATCACGCCCGAGGGAAGCAGGAAGCCGCGTTCATCCGCGCGGCGTTGCGCCTGGATCGTCACGCGGATCCCCGCCCCTGCACTTTCGAACCACAAACCCCGCTCCAACAGGCCGTTCCCATTTGCGTCTTCGCCCGACTCGAGGGTGTCGTTTCCGTTCAAGTCCTCATCCGGCAGCAGATTGTTGGCGATCACCCGGACATCCGTTCCCTCCACCATGATGAGTTGGGTTACCGTCTGCCCGTCGCCGTTCAAGTCGTTCACATCCCTTGCCAGCGTGCGGGTTCCGCTCAACTCGAGGTTGCCGGCCACATCCACGGCGCTGCCGTTTCCATCCGCGTCGATGGCCACGCGGTACGTGAGTGCGGGCCCGGGCAGTGTTCCCGAGGAGATGGATCCCATGGACGCCTGCCGGATCTCGCGCGTGACGAACATCATGGCCGTCCGCACCTCGTCCACCGTTGTCACCTTGGCCTCCTGGATCCGGGCGCTCCGGCCCAGGTTGGTGGCCAGGGTGAAGAGGATCCCGAGGACCACCGTGAGGATGGTGACCGAGATCATGATTTCGATCAGGGTGAATCCATTCCGTTTCACGATCTATCTCCCGTAGAACGCCGAGGCCCGTCTCGCGAACGGCCGGCCCATCTTGTCGCGCCACGTCACCGTCACTTGCACTTCCACCGGGTTCGGCAACGGCGCCGCCAGTGAATCCGGATCGAGAGGAAGTATGTTGGCCCCCCCGTTGACGTCGTAACACACGGCCGTCACCGTGGCGGTGGCGCCCAACTGAGCCGCCGCCGCCGGCTGATAGGCGAGGAGTTCTTCATAGGAGAGGGAGTGGAGTTCCTCCATCACGCTCGACACGGTTGCCCCCGCAAGCATCTGTTCCTCGGTGCAACTGGTGGCCGTCGAGATGCTGATGATGGAGCCCATGATGAAGACGAATGCAATCGTCATAATCCCGGAGGCGATCATGATCTCGACGAGCGTCATGCCCGCCTCTCCGAGCCGGCACCGTCTCACCCGGCCTCGTCTGTTGGCATGGTGTATCATGGTTGCCTCCTCATGACCCGATGCAGTTGTTCCTTCGAACACGCTCCTTGGTATGCAAGGCGTGTGCCGGAATCATGCCCGGCCGGATGGAAATACTAACCCATTGTTAGGAAATGAGATACGGAGGTCGTGTCGCGTGGTGCCGAGAGGATAGGGGCCGCCGATCGGGTTATTTCGCGCAGCGGGTGGGTGAAATTCCGCAGCAATCGCCTCGTTCCGTGCGGGATTTTCAGGGCTCCGAAAGCCGGTATTTCGCCATCTTGTAGCGGACTTGGTCGCGGGTGAGGCCGAGCAACTTGGCGGACTGGGTCTGGTTCCAGTTCGTACGTTCAAGGGCCTGGCGGATGAGATCGCGCTCGACATCCGACAGGTTGCATCCGTTCTGCGGAAGCCGGACGGCCTGCTCGTCGTTGGCGGGGCGCGGCCGGAACGCGGAGCGGCCCAGATGAATGTCGTCCAGGGCGATGACTTCGCCTGAACTGAGGAGCACGGCGCGCTCGACGACGTTGCGGAGTTCGCGGACATTGCCCGGCCAGGGATAGTCGAGGAGCCGCTGCACGGCTTCGGGGGAGAAATCCCTGAAAGCGCGGTGCAGTTCTCGATTGCATTGCGCGAGGAAGTGGCGCGCCAGGAGGGGCACATCCTCGATGCGCTCGCGCAGCGGAGGCAACACGATAGGCATGGCGCTCAGCCGGTAGTACAAGTCCTCGCGGAAGACCTGGGTGTCGATGGCGTCCTGGAGGTCGCGGTTTGTGGCGGCGATGACGCGGACGTCCAGACGGATGTCCTCGCGGCCGCCGATACGCCGGAAGATCTTGTCTTCGAGGACGCGGAGGAGTTTCGCCTGCAGGCCGGACGACATGTCGCCGACTTCGTCCAGAAACACGGAGCCGCCGTCGGCGAGTTCGAAGAGCCCCTTCTTCTGCTCCTTTGCGTCGGTAAATGCGCCCTTTTCGTAGCCGAACAGTTCGGAATCGAGCAGGGTCTCGGGGAGGGCGGTGCAGGTGATGTTCATGAAGGGCATCTCGACGCGGGCGGACTCGTAGTGGATCGCGCGGGCCACCATGTCCTTGCCGGTGCCGCTTTCCCCCAGGAGGAGAATGGTGGTGGTCTCGCTGCGCGCGACCTTCCGCACGAGATCGCGGATGTGGGCCATGACCTCGCTGTCCCCGACCACGTTGGACAGGCCGAACCGCGCCTTCTGCTGGCCGACTTCCGCGACGAGCCGGCGTTCGAGTCCACTCGCCTCGAGCACGTTGCGGACGGTGAGGACAAGGCCATCCATGTTGAAGGGTTTGGCGACGTAGTCATGGGCGCCGATCTTCATGGCCTCGACCGCGCCGTTCACGGTGGAATGGGCCGTGATCACGACGAAGCGCATGTGGGGATGCCGCTCGCGCAGTTGGGTGAGCAGGGTCATCCCATCGACGTCGGGAAGCCGGATATCGAGCAGGGCGAGGTCGAGACTGCCCTCATCGGCCCGGGCGCGGGCCGAGGCGCCGTCCTCGGCCTCGATGCACACGTAGCCTTCCTCGCCCAGGCGCCGGCAGAGCGACCAGCGGATCAACTGTTCGTCGTCGACGACCAGGATGCGGGCGTCCATTCTTTACTCCTCGAGCGGCAGTTCGATGACCACCGTGGTGCCGCTGCCCGGGCTGCTCGACACACGGATCGAGCCGCCATGGGCCTCGACGATCTGCCGGCACACGGCGAGCCCCAATCCGGTGCCGCGCGTGCGTGTCGTGAAGAACGGTTTGAACACCTGCTCGAGCGCGGCGGGCTCGATGCCCGTTCCCGTGTCGGCGATCAGGAGGCGGAAGGTGTCCGGGGCGGCCTCGACGGACACGCGGATCTCGCCGCCCTCGGGCATGGCCTGGGCCGCGTTGCGGAACAGGTTCCACGCCACTTGCTTGAACAGGGCATCGTCGGCCAGCACCGCCGCGTCGGGCGGCACGTCGAGAACGAAGCGGATCCCGGCGAACTCCTTCTGCGTGGAGGCTTGATCGCGGACGCCGGAGAGCGCGTGGTGCACGTTGCACGGGTGCTTCTCGGGCGTCCACGGCCGAGCGAACTGGAGCAGATCCTGAACCGTCTTGTCTACGCGGGCCACTTCATCGAGCACGTGCCGGAACACCTCCTTCACCGTGTCGTCCGCGTGCGCCTGCTTGTCGAGTACCTGGATGGCGCTGCTGATGCCGGTGAGGGGATTGCGGATCTCGTGGGCGATCTGGGCCCCCATCTCGCCGATGGTGGCGAGGTGCTGCGCGCGCATCATCTGCTCGTGCAGGCGCTTGTACTCCGTCAGGTCGCTCACCAACACGGAGAACAGGCGCCTGCTGCCCAGCAACATGTCGCTGATGGTGGCATATGCCGGAAAGGTGGATCCGTCTTTTCGTTTCCCGGTGAGTTCGGCGCGGAATCCGCCCGGCTTCTCGACGGCCAGGGCCAACAGGCCGGGTGCACCGGAGGGCACGTACCCCGACAGGTACTGGGGAATGAGATCCTGGAGGTGCTTGCCGGACAGTTCTCCCTCCGCGTAACCGAACATCCGCTCCGCGGCGGGGTTGGCCGACTCGATGGCGGCCGCGTCGTCGACGCTGAGGATGCCGTCGGCGGCCGCGTTGACGATGGCGCGGATGTGCGCCTCGCTCTCGCGCAGTGCGGCTTCGGCCGTCTCGCGGCGGTCGATGTCATACTCGATCCGGCCCAGCAGGCGATCGAACTCGCGCGCGACGGTGCCGATCTCGTCGTTCCGGTGGATATTGAGGCGCGACGACAAGTCTCCGCTCTTCGTGATCGCCACGATGTGGCCCGTCAACGCCCGGAGCGGCACGATGACCGCACGCCAGAGGAGCACCACCATGAAGAGAAGCATCACGAGCCCCGCGCCCAGGGTGGACACGAAGGCGAACCGGGCGGCCTGCGCGCCCTTGTGGGTGATGTCGCGCGGGGTGGTTGCGCGGAGGATGAGTGCAGGCCGGCCATCGATGCCGTCTATCCTTGTGGTGACGATGAGGGCGTCCTCGGCGACCTGCTCGATGACTGGGGCGTCGGGGGCGGCAAGCCGCTGAAGCAGGGCGGCCTCGGCGCCCGTTGGCGAGCCGCCTTGGACGGGCGTGATGGAGAACTCGACGCCGGTTTGCTCGACGAGTCCGTCGAGCACGTCTTGGGTGAGCAACCGGCCCATGGCGAGCAGGCCCCGCGGGGGGCCTTGATCCTGGCTGGTCAGGATCTGGCGGACGGCGATGAGCATGGGGCCGCGGCGTGTGAGCGCGACGCCGGCACAGGCGGCATCCTCGTCCTCCGTCGTGTCCGGGGCCGCCAGGGGCAGCGTGACGAGGTCTTCCAGGGGGATGTCCTCCTCGGTATCGAGGTCGACGGCCTGGCCCCAGATAACGTCGCCGCGCGGGTCGGCCATGCAGATCACATTCAGGACATTGTCGAGGAAGGTGGACGGCACCAGGTTTGCGGCGACGTATTGCTCGTTGCGATCCTGTGCGAACGCGTAGGTATCGTCCCAGCCCGACCAATCGTGCACGAACATGTCGAGGTGCTGGATCTCGCGGTTCAGGGCGCTCACGCAGCGCTCGAGATCTTCCTCGGCCTCTGCCCGCTCGAGAGCCACGAAGCTCGGGGTGATGCTCAGCCGGTGGGCCACATACTGAAGCCCGGCATAGAGGACGACCACGCCCAGGAGGATCGGCGCGACCGTCCGCAACAGCGCGTTCGAGGAAGGCTTGGGCGGTGTCATCATGCCTCCATGATACCCGATCCGGCCGCGCGCGGCACGGGCAGCCGGTCCCGGTTTCGCGCAATTGTGTACGAATGCGGCGCCTCTCGGCGGCCGACGCCGGCGAGCCCGAGGCTACCCGGCAAGTGTGTCGAGATACGCGTGGAGTGCGTCCTGCCAGTCGGGCATGATGTCAAGGCCCTGATCCTGGAGGTGCTTGTTCTGGAGCACCGAGTAGTCGGGGCGGCGCACGGGCGACGGGAAATCGGCCGATGTGGCCTCGACGAGCGTCACATCCGTTCCGGTATAGTCGAAGACGGCCCGGGCGAACTCATGCCAGGTGCAGGAGCCGTTGCAGGTGGCATGATACAGGCCGGGCTCGGCTCTCTCGGCGATCACGCGGAGTTGATGGGCCAGGGCGACCGTGTACGTGGGTGTCGCGGTTTCGTCGGTGACGACGCTGACCTCGGGCCGGGTGGCGGCAAGGTGCAGCATGAGGCGAACGAAGTTCATGCCATCCTTGGCGCGGCACGGGGCGGCGCCGTACAGGCCGGAAGTCCGCACGATGGCGTAGTCGTCGCAGGCCGCCGCGATCAGGTGTTCGCCGGCGAGTTTGCTGGCGCCGTATACGCTCAGGGGGGCGGGGGGATCCGTCTCGGTGTAGGGCCGGGTGCCGCCGCAGCCGAACACGTAGTCGGTGCTGATGTGGATGAGGCGGGCGCCGCAGGCGGCGCAGGCGGCCGCGACGTCCCGGGCGGCGGTGGCGTTGACGGCAAAGGCGTGGGCGGGATCCTGCTCGCACTTGGGCACGTTGTGGGCCGCGGCGGTGTTGATGACGAGGTTCGGGCGCACGTGCTCGGCGATGAGGCGCTGGACGGCGCCGCGGTCCGTCACGTCGAGGGCGAGATCCGCATCGGTGAGGTCGGCGCGGGACAATTCCCGATCGGCGAATACCTTGCACACCTCGGTGCCGAGTTGTCCTGCGGCGCCTATGACGAGGACGCGCACGGTCACTTCCCCAGTTCGCCGGTGGTCATCAGCCTGGTGAAGGTGTTGATGTTGTAGTAGGCCTCGTTCGAGAAGTCGCCGTACTCGTCCAGATGGCCGTATAGGCTGTCGACCATGTCGGCGATCGAGTACTTCGGGAAGAATCCGAGGTAGGTTCGGGCCTTGTCGCAGGTGACTTTGTAGTTCCGGTAGTCCTGGACGTTGCCGACGGTGATACGCACCTTCTTGCCGGTGACGTGCTCGACTTCGTCTTTGACGATGTCGCCGACCTGGCCGACGGTGAAGTTGTCGAGGGCGACGTTGAAGGTGCCGCTGATGGTGTAGTCGGCCTGAATGGCGCGCAGGAAGGCGGCGGACGTGTCGCGGATGTCGATGAGGGGGCGCCAGATGGAGGGGTTGTTGATGGTGATATGCTGCTCCTGGATGGCGCATTTGAACATGGTGTTGACGATGAGGTCGAAGCGGGTTCGGGGGCTGTATCCGTTGACGGTGCCCTGGCGGAGCGCGATGGCGGAGAAGGCCTCATCGTGGAGTTGGAGGACGCCGCGTTCGCCCTGGAGCTTCGAGATGCCATAGGGATACCCGCAGGTGACGGGGGATTCCTCGTGGTAGAGTTCGTTGACGGTGTAGCCGTAGATGGAGCAGGAGGAGGCGTAGACGAAGCGGCGGACGCCGGCCTTTTTGGCGACGAAGGCGAGGTAGGAGGGGAGTGCGCCGTTCTCGACGAAGTTCATGGCGGGGCTGAACTCGGCCATGGGGTCGTTCGAGAGGCCGGCCAGGAACACCACCTGCTCGATGCCGGCGAAGTCGGCTTCGCCCAGTTCAAACAGATCTTGCTGGACGACCTCGGTGCCTTGGGGCAGGTGATTGCCGAACCAGCACCGATCCACGACCACGACCTCGTAGCCGTGTTCCTGCAGCAGAGGCACCAACACGGAGCCGATGTAGCCTGCACCGCCCGCAACGAGTATCTTCATGCCAGCTCCCCTTGGGTTTCCACGGCGGCCCGACCGCCGGCCCTACTCTAGAGTATCGTGCGCCGCGGTGTCCACCGGGCTCGAGCGGACGCGGGCACGCTGCGTCACGGGATGAAGCTCATCCCCGGTTTCAGGGTGGCGATCCAGTCGGCGAGCAGTTTGGAGGCGTTTTCGACGTCTTTGAGGGAGACGAGTTCCACGGGCGAATGCATGTAGCGGTTGGGAATGCTCACGAGCCCCGTGGCGGTGCCGCCCCGGCTGAGTTGCATGACGTTCGCGTCGGTGCCGGTGCCGCGCGGCGCGGCAACCACTTGATAGGGGATCTTCTTGTTCTTGGCCACGTCCATGAGGCCGCGCCCGACGATGGGATTGATGTTGGCTCCCCGGGAGATGACGGGGCCCGCGTGGATCGTGCTGCCGCCGTAGCGTTTCTGCTCCGCGCTCGGATAGTCCATGGCGTGGTCGACGTCGACGGCGACGCCGACGTGGGGATCGCAGCCATAGCTGCTCGTGGTGGCGCCGCGAAGCCCGATCTCCTCCTGCACGGTGGTCACGCAGAACACGGCGCAATGCAGCTTCCGGCGGGCGAGCAGGCGCATCGCCTCGATGATGACAAACGCGCCGATGCGATCATCGAGGGCGCGGGCCACGATCTTGTTGTCGCGCAGGGGGAGGAACCCGGCGTCGATGGTGATCGGATCGCCGACGGCGACGGTGTTCTCGGCGTCCTTCTTGTCCTTCGCGCCGATGTCGACCCACATCTGATGGATCTTGAGCGGCTTGCCGCGGTCTTCCGGGTCGGTGAGGTGAATGGCCGTCCGGCCGATCACGCCGGGGACCGGCCCGGCGGCCGTGTGCACCTGGATTCGCTGTCCGCCCAAGATGGCCGTATCGACGCCGCCGACGGGCACGATGGTGAGGAACCCCTTGTCATCGATGCTGTTGACCATGAGGCCGATCTCGTCGACGTGGCCGGCGAGCATGACGCGCAGATCGGCGTTTCGATTGCGAACGGCGTACTGGTTGCCGTGCACATCCTTGTATACGTCGTCGACGAAGGGCGCCACGTATTCCCGGCACACGGCCTGCACCCGCTCCTCGAACCCGGACGGGCTCGGCGTGGTCACCAGGGCTTCCAAGAACGCGAGAGACTCGTTCCGCATGGGCTAGGATCCTCCTCGAACCGAGAGCTTGATCGATTTCAGGTTTTTCATGACGTCGTCGCCCCCGCGCCCGAACAGATCGTGGAGACGCTCGTATTCGGCGTAGAGCTGCTCGTATTTCGCGTGTGCGTCGGGGCACGGCTTGAACGTGGTGTCTTTGAGCCGGGCCATCTTGCCCGCGGCTTCCGTGACGGTATCGTATCCGCCGCCGGCAGCGCCGGCGGCCACGGCCCCCCACATGGCCGAGCCGAGCGCCACGGTCTGATCGCTGGCGCTGACCTTGATTTCGCGGTTGGTCACGTCGGCGAAGATCTGCATGAGCAAGGGGTTCCGCCCGGGCAGGCCGCCGCACGCGTACAACTCGGTGATGGGCAGGCCCGCTTCCTCGAGTTGGCGGATGATCTTGTAGGTGCCGAAGGCCGTGCTCTCGAGGAGGGCGCGGTACATCTCGGCGGGCGTCGTCGCGAGCGTCATGCCTACCATCAGGCCGGTCAGATCCGCGTCGACGAGGACGGAACGGTTCCCGTTCCACCAGTCCAAGGCCAGAATGCCCGACTCGCCGACCTTCAGTTGCGCGGCCTGTTCGCTCAGGTAGGCGTGGACGTTGGTGCCCACCCGGGCGGCCGCATCGGACACGGCGCCGGGCACGCAACTCTCGATGAACCAGGCGAAGATGTCGCCCACCGCGGTCTGGCCCGCCTCGAATCCGTAGTATCCGGGGAGGATGCCGTCCTTGACCACGCCGCACATGCCTTCGACGGCGCGTTTCTCCTTGCCGCAGACCATGTGGCACACGCTGGTGCCCATGATCATCACCATTTTGCCCTCGTCGGTGACGGTGGCAGCGGGCACGGCGACGTGGGCGTCCACGCCGCCCGTGGCGACGGCCGTCCCGGGGCGGAGCTTCACCTTTGCGGCGATCTCCGGCAACAGGCCCCCGGCACGGACGCCGGCCGGGTAGATGTCGTCGCTCAGCTTGTCGGCGACGACGTGTTCGAAGCGGGGATCGAGCGCCTTGAAGAACTCGGGACTCGGATAGCCCTCGTCCCAGATGGCCTTATACCCGGCTACGCAGGCGTTGCGCCTTTCCTCGCCGCAGAGCTGGAGCACGATCCAGTCGCCGGCTTCGATGAGGCGATCGGCCGCGTCGTAGACCTCGGGGGCCTCGTCGAGGGTCTGGAGCGCCTTGGGGAAGAACCACTCGCTCGAGATCTTGCCCCCGTACCGCGCCAGGAAATCCTCGCCGCGCTCGCGGGCGAGCGCGTTGATCCGATCCGCTTCGGGCTGGGCCGCGTGGTGTTTCCAGAGCTTCACCCACGCGTGGGGATTGTCGTGGAACTCCGGTTTCATGCACAGGGGCGTGCCTTCCTCGTCAATGGGGAGCATGGTGCACGCCGTGAAATCGGTGCCGATCCCGATCACGTCTTCGCCGGCCACACCGGAGGTCTGGAGCACCTTGGGGACGACGTGCTCGAGAACGTGCAGGTAGTCGCTGGGATCCTGCAGGGCCCAATCGGGTTCCAGGCGCCGGCCCGAGTCCGGCAACGCCTCATCGATGACGCCGTGGGGGTATGGCTCGACCGCCATGGCGACTTCCTCGCCGTTGTCCACGGCCACCAGGAGGGCGCGCCCCGACTCCGTACCAAAGTCCAAGCCTATCACGAACTTCCGTCCCATGGCCCCGTCTCCTTTCCGCGGTCGCCTCGCCCTGGGTCACAGAGGCCGCCATGATAGCAAAAAAGCCCGGTTGAGCCAATGCGACCCGCGCAACCCAAATCATCTCGTAAGGTTATGAACAGGGCTTGGCCGTGGGAATGGGGTCCGCGTTTTTCCGCGCAGGACCCGCAGCGGTGTCC